>DASRRF010000675.1:0-3491 GCA_035695905.1 Micromonosporaceae bacterium
AACACGCGCACCGATGGGTACGGCGGCTCGCTGGCCAACCGGCTGCGGTTCCCGCTGGAGGTGTTCGAGGCGGTCCGGTCGGTCTGGCCGGCGCACAAGCCGATGTCGGTACGCATCTCGGCGACCGATTGGCACCCGGACGGGCTGGCCGGGGTGGAGTCGATCGAGGTGGCGCGGGCGTTCACCGACGCCGGGGTGGACGCGGTGGACGTGTCCACCGGGCAGGTGGTCTCCACCGAACGTCCGGCGTACGGCCGGTCGTACCAGACCCCGTACGCCGATGCCATCCGCAACGAGCTGCGCGGGCGGGTGGCGGTCATCGCGGTCGGCGCGATCTCGTCGTACGACGACGTGAACTCGCTGATCCTGGCCGGGCGGGCGGACCTGTGCGCGCTCGGCCGGGTACACCTCTATGATCCACAGTGGACGTTGCACGCGGCGGCCGAGCAGGACTATCCGATCCGCTGGCCGCAGCCGTTCGCGGCCGGCCAACGACGCCCGCAGACCGGCCGTACGGACGGCCCGAAACCTCGGTTGGAGTTGGTCCGGGACGCCTCGGTCGGGCAGACCCGGCACACGCGGTGGCGGCCCCAGCTCCACGCGTAACCGAACATTGACCTACCGGCTCTTCCGCACCTCTGGCCCTACGCGTTACCGTGTCGCCGGCAGCGCCGGCCCGCTCTCCGGCGGGCGGCCGACGGTCTGCGTGCCTTGGGGAGTCAAACGGTGAGTGTCCAGCAAGCGGTTTTTCGCGGTTTTGCGAACCCGGTCGACCCAGCCCCGGGGGAACTGCGCGCGTGGGCGTACCACCCCGACGCCGTGCAGCTGCACACCATGCCCGCGGACTGGGATCTTCTTGTCGCCACCGACCGGCTGATCGGTGTGCTCTTCGAGCTCGGTATGGATCCGGCCTGTCCGGCGCGCCGGTTCGCCCTGCATTGCCTGTATATCTACGCGGCCGACGGGATCCGGACGAACTTCCGGGCGCACCCGAAACGCAAGCTCAAGCGGCTCGTCGAGCAGGCCGAGCAGGAGGGCGACGACCTGCTGGGCACCTGGGCGCACAACACCCGGGTCCTGCTGGCCCGGCCGGAGATGTTCGACTACCACGATTGGTGTGAGGGCGGCCTGGTCCGCCAGCCTCGGCGTCTCTGACCCATGCCCAGGGTCGGCCGCCCTCGTCGCGGTCGCGCCGCGCGCGTTACTTGTTCGTCAGCTTCTCCACGCCGCCCTTGACCGCGTCGGCGCCCTTGCTGACCTGGTCGGAGTACTTGCCCTTGGTCGCATCGTCGACCTTGTCGGCCGCCTGGTCCACGCCGTCCTTGACCTTGTCGGCGTTATCGCCTACGGCGTCCTGGACCTTGTCGGCGTTGCCGCCCATGACGTCCTTCGCCTTGTCCTTCAGGTCGTCGAATTTGTCCATGATCCCCATTGCTTTCCCCCTTTGTCGGCTAATCCGATATATCGGATTAGCACCAACAACGAGAGTAGGCCGGCGGGTCGGCGGCGCGGGCGAAAACGACTGACCGTTCGCGGGGAGCGGGTTAGCTGTTCGGCGGGGGCCGGCGGGGACGCCAGACGACCAGTGCGGTGGAGGTCTGCGCCGGCCGCATCAGGGCCCGCTGCGGGTACGGCAGCAGCGCCTCGGTCTCCTCGATCCGCTGCCGGACCACCTCGATCTCCAACTCCAGCTCGTGTACCCGCTGCTGCAGTCGCGCCGACAGCTGCTCCAGGTCGATGATCCGCTTGATCCCGGCCAGGTTGACGCCGTCCTCCTGGCTCAGCCGCTGGATCTCGCGCAGCAGGGCGACGTCCCGGGCGCTGTACCGCCGGCCGCCGCCCGGTGCCCGGCCCGGCTGGACCAGCCCGAGCCGGTCGTACTGGCGCAGGGTCTGCGGGTGCATGCCGGCCATCCGGGCGGCCACCGAGATGATCAGAATCTTCGCGTCGGAGACCTGCTCGAAGGAGAGCTCGAACTCGTTCATCCGGCCGCACCACCCGCCGCGGCGGCCCGGCGCACCGCCGCCTCGATCCGTTCGCGGGGTGCCGGCGGGGCGGTGGCGGCGAACTCGTCCAGCGCCCGGCGGGCGTCCTCGGACAGGTATCCGGGTACCGCGACCTCCACGGTGACCAGCAGATCACCGGGCTGCCCGTGTGCCTTGGCGACCCCGCGGCCGCGGACCCGTAGCGTGCGACCACTCGGCGTACCGGGCGGCACCCGTACGGTCACCGCCCCGTCCAGCGTCGGAACCCGCAGGTCAACACCCTGGACCGCCTCGGCGAACGTGATCGGGACGGTCAGCGTGAGGTCGTCGCCGTGCCGGCCGAAGAGCTCATCCGGACGTACCCGGACCAGCACGTACAGATCGCCCGCCGCACCGCCGCGCTCGCCCGGCTCGCCGCGCCCGGCCAGCCGGATCCGCTGGCCGTCAGATACCCCGGGCGGGATGCGTACGGTCAGCGTGCGGGTCTTGGTGACCCCGCCGGTGCCGCGGCACTCCGGGCACTTCTCGTCGACGATCGTCCCGGCGCCCTGGCACTCCCGGCATGGCTCGGCCAGGCTGAATGCGCCCTGGTTGCGGGTCACCAGGCCGGATCCGTGGCACTCGGGGCAGGTGCGCGGCTGGGTACCGGGTTTCGCCCCGGTGCCGTGGCACATGTCGCAGACGCCGGGAGCGCGCAGCGTCAGGGGCAGCGTGGAACCCCGGACCGCCTGGGCGAAGTCGAGCGCGACCTCGGTCTCCACATCGCGGCCGCGGATCGGGCCGCGCCGGCCGGCCGGACCGCCGGAGAAGATCGAGCTGAACAGGTCGGAGAACCCGGCGCCGCCGAACCGCCGATCCCCGGAGCCCGGCGGCGGGCTCGTCGTACCGGCACCGAACAGGTCGGACAGGTCGAACGGTTGCCCCGCCCCACCGGTACGCGCACCGCGGCGGAACGCCCCGGAGCCGAAGAGGCTGCGCATCTCGTCGTACTCCCGGCGGCGCTTGTCGTCGGCGAGTACGTCGTACGCCTCGGAGACCGCCTTGAACCGCTCCTCGGCCTCGGTGTTGCCCGGGTTGTGGTCCGGATGCAGCTGCCGGGCCAGCTTGCGGTACGCCTTCTTGATCTCATCGGCGGAGGCGGACTTCGAGACGCCCAGAACCGCGTAGAAGTCCTTCTCCAACCAGTCCTTGGAGCTCACCCAAGCCCACCTCCCTCCGCCTTCCTCGGTCTCCGGCTCATTCAGTCTCAGGCTTACTCAATCTCGGGATCTGCAACGGCAACCAGGGCCGGGCGTAGCAACCGGTCGCCCAGCAGGTACCCGCGGCGCATCACGTCGATGCAGGTCGGCTCCGTCACGTCGGATGACCGCAGGTGCGCCACCGCGTCGTGCCGGGTCGGGTCGAACCGGTCGCCCTTGTCGCCGAACGGGGTCAGGCCGAACTTGCCCAGCGCCGTAGTCAGCTGCTCGGCGACCGCGCTGAACGGGCCGATCAGGTCGCCGTGCT
>DASRRF010000676.1:0-3469 GCA_035695905.1 Micromonosporaceae bacterium
CGCCTGGTCGATCCCGACCGTGTGCACCCGGGTCGCGGCCCGCGACGTACCCAGCTCGTGCAGGATCTGGTCCTCGTTGCCGATCTGCCCGTCGGTGACCAGCACCAACACCCGATCCCGGGTGGTCTCGTGTGACAGCAGGTCCAGGCCGTCCCGGAGCGGGCGCAGCATCTCCGTACCGCCGCGCGCCTGCAGCCCGGCGAAGAACTCCACGGCCCGGAACCGGTGCCGGTCGGTCGCCTCGACCAGTCCACCCGGAAGCTCGTCCGGCCGGTCCACCACGTTGTCGAACGCCAGTACGGCGAACCGGTCGCCGCCGCCCAGCGTGTCGACGATCCGCGCGGCGGCCCGGCGGGCGGCGACCATCTTCCAGCCGCCCATGCTGCCGGAGCGGTCCAGCACCAGCACCACGTCCCGCGCCCGTGCCTGCTCCGGAAGCACCGGTGGCACGAGGGTCAACTGGAAGGTGCCCTCGTCACCCTCCTCGTCCGGTACGACGGCCAGCGACTCCGTCACCGCCGCGACCTCGCCGTCCGGGTCCTCGGCACCGGGCGCCCATCGCAGCACGAAGTCGCGGTTGGCCCGCTCCCCCGCCCCGATCGTGATCTCGGCGGCACCGTCGGTCTCGGCGACGTCGACCTGGTGCAGGCTGCTCCGCAGGTCGCGCAGCGGCAGGCCGGCCGGGTCGAGTCGTACCCGGATGCCGAGGCGTACCGGGTTGGGGAAGCCGGGCAACAGTACGGGCGGGGTGATCCGGGAGGCGTCGGGCACCGCGTCGGTGTCTGGCTCGACGCCGCCGCCGACGGAGCCGTCGATCGGCGTACCGGGGATGTACCGGGGCGCCACCACCAGCGGGAACCGGTACGTCGCCGTACCGTCCTCGTACGGCACCACACCGGCCAGGGTGAGCCGTACGGTCACCCGCTCGGCCGGCATGATGTTGCCGACCCGCATCGTGAACACGTCCGGCCGCTCCTCCTCGGCGATGGACGCGCGCTGGCCGGCCTCGATCGCACGGTCGTACTCCTCGCGGGCCTGCTGCCGCTCCTTGAGTACGCCCTCCACGACCCGCCCGTCGGCCTTCATCCGCATCCCGGTCACCGCCGCCCGGTCCGGCAGCGGGAACACGTACGTCGCCTCGAGCGGCACGTCGTACGGGTTGACGAAGCCCTGGCTGAGCGTGGTCTGCACCGACAGCCCGGTGATCCGGGCGGTCACGTCGATCTCGTCCAGCGGGAGGTTGCCCCGCTCGGTGGTGAGCGCGCCGAGTCCGGCTCGCTCGTCCGGCGTCAGGCCGGCCAGCTCGGCTGCGCCCATCGGCGTTATCTGGATCGTCATGACTCCCCCTCGGATGGCGTACGCGTCAGCCCGCGGCGCGTCAACTGGTCGATGAGCGGCCGCGCGGCTTCGCGTACCGCGGAAAGGTCTTGGGGTTGCGGTGCGGCCGGCAGCAGCAGTGTGACGCCGTCGGTGAGCTCCAGCGCGTACCGGACCGTGAGCCGCTCGTCGGCGCCGGTGGCGGGCGCGGTGGGCGACACGTCCCTGGCCGCCGCGGGTACCGCTGCAGCGGAAGCCGCGGGGGAAGCCGCCCAGAATCGAGTGCGCTTGGCGCGGCCGGACGTACCGGACGCCGGCGCGGCGCCGTCCGGTATCCGGGCGACCCGGCGGAGCGTGGTGTCGGTGGCGCCGGCCAGCTCGGTCTGGATCTCCGCGAGCGGCTTGCCCGCGGCCTGCAGCCGCTTGATCGCGACGAGCTGCCACAGGTGGCGCTGCCCGTACCACCCGGTACGGCCGCGCAGCACCGGGCGGTCCAGCAGGCCGATCGTGGTGTACCAGCGGATCGCGCGCCGGTCCGGCACCTGGCGCACCCGGCGGCTCGGCTGGTCGGCGGCGCCGTTGTCGAGCACCGTCGCGACCTGCGCGACGAGCTCGTCCAGGGTCCAACCGGCCTGCTCCATGCCGACAATACTGTCACTGTTATATGACAGTGTCAAGGACCGGCTTCACGCCCGGCCCCGACTAGACTTCCCGCACCCCGTTCACACCCAGGGAGTACGCAAGTGCTGGTCGAACGCATCGTGCGG
Organism: Micromonosporaceae bacterium; assembly: GCA_035695905.1. Taxonomy (GTDB): domain Bacteria; phylum Actinomycetota; class Actinomycetes; order Mycobacteriales; family Micromonosporaceae; genus EFPC-2. Next base: position 2,085 of record DASRRF010000676.1, read on the forward strand.
CTCTTCCGCAGCTCCCCCGATCCCGCGCCCGCCACCGTGGCCACCGGTCGCGGCGCCGGCTCCGGCCCTCGCGCCCGACTCGTGGCGCTCATCGCCGGCCTCAGCGACGAGCGGCTCGCCCGGCTGGAACGCGGCCGATGGCGGGGAATCCTGCTGCGGGGACTGGCGATCGCGCTGCCGACCCGGTTCAACCCACGGCGGGCGGGCGAGATGACCGCGACGATCGCCGTGGCGTTCCCGCACCCGGACCGCACGGACCCCGACCGCTTCAAGGTGAGAGTCGCCGACGGCCGGTGCCGGGTCCACAGAGGTCCCAGCGACGATCCGGACCTGGCCCTCGAGATCGGGGTGGCGGACCTGATCAGGCTGGTCACCGGCCGGACCAGCGTCGCAGTGCTCTGGGTCAGCGGCGAGCTGGACATCACCGGCGACCCGATGTTGCTGGTGAAACTGCCCGACGTGTTCAGCGGGCGGCCCAGGCCCGGAACGCCGAAGGCCCCGACGGCGTGACGCCGCCGGGGCCTCCCGGTAGTTGCGTGACGGTCAGCGCGCCTGCAGCGCGTCCAGCGCCACGGCCATCGCGATCACCAGCCGGCGGTCGATCCGCGGGTCGTGGATGTCGACCACGTACCGGTCGCGCAGGCCCCACTTCTTGACCACGGAGAACGCCGGGTGCTCCCCGTTGAACGTGAACTCGAAGTCGTACGGCAGCCAGGACAGCGAGTCGACGAAGCGCCGCAGGATCGACACCAGCATGCTGCTCTCCTGGCCGGTGGCCGTGCCCAGGCCGGGCTGCTCCAGGTGCCAGGTCGAGCGGAACAGCGACTTGCCGAAGTCCTTCTTGAACAGACCGATCGGCCGCCCCGACGCGTCGAACACGTCGTACGTGGCGCCGAGGTCGATCACCTGGCGCGCCTTGAAGCCGAGCACCGGGCGCTGCTTCGTGTCGTCGGTGTAGAGCGTGACCTGCTCCTTGAAGGCCAGCCGCTTCTGCTGCGCGAACGCCAGCATCTCGCCTTCCGACCCGTCGGGGTTGGCCGCCCGGATCTCGTACTGGTTGACCATCAGCCGGATCCGCTGCCGTACGATCAGCTGCCGCAGGGCCTGGATGTTCGGAGCTGTCACTGCCGCTCTCCTGTTCGCGTGCCGGATATCTGCCCGGCACAGCCTCCCACAGCGACGCAACCGCCGGTGCTCAGCGCAGCTTCGGCAGCACCTGCTCGGTCCAGCTCCGCGAAGAGCCGCTCCACCTCACGGTGATCCGCTATCAGAATCTCGATCATGTCGCGGTGGCGCGCCTGTGTCGTCATGTCCGGCTCCTTGTCGGGTTACGTCCACCAGCCGTACCCACCCCGGCCAGACGCGATTCGTACCCCGACGGCGAA
>DASRRF010000677.1:0-5535 GCA_035695905.1 Micromonosporaceae bacterium
CGGTGCTCGAAGACGGCGGGCGGATCGCCGGCTTCTTCCCGTACGAGCTGCGCCACCGGGTGGTCGGCAAGCCCATCGGGTACGGCATCTCCGACTGCCAGGGCATGGTCCACGAACCCGGGCTGGACTGGGATCCGATGGCGCTGCTTCGCGCCTGCCGGCTGCCGGTGTGGGAGTTCGACCACCTGATGGCCGACCAGGCACCGTTCGCGCCGTACCACGCACAGCGCGCCACGTCTCCGATCATGGATCTGTCCGGCGGGTACTCGGCCTACGTCGAGGGCCGGATGCGCGCCGGCGATGTGGTCCGCCAGGCGCTGCGCAAGCAGCGGGCGATGGTCCGCGATCTCGGCCCCGAGCGGTTCGTCTGGGACGATCGGGACCCGCCGGCGCTGGCCGCCCTGCGCGCGTGGAAGTCCGCGCAGTACGCCCGTACCCAGCAGTACGACCGGTTCCACACGCCCTGGATCGACCGGGTACTGCGGGACCTGGCCGAGCGACCCGGGCCGGGTTGCCGGGTGGTTGTGTCCACTGTGTACGCCGGTGACCGGCCGGTCGCCGCGCACCTCGGGCTGTGCAGCGATTCGGTGCTGGCGTACTGGTTCCCCGCGTACGACCCGGATGCGGCGAAGTACTCCGCGGGCGTCCTGCTCTGCCTGCGGATGGCCGAGGCCGCGGCCGGGATCGGCGTCGGGCACGTGGATCTGGGCAAGTCGTACGCGCTGTACAAGGAGCGGCTCAGCGACACGTCGCTGCCGGTGGCGGAGGGCCGGGTCGGCCGGTCCCGGTCGGTGACGGCCGCCCGCCGGGCGCAGTCGGCGCTCTCCCGGTCGGTCCGGTCCGGCCGGATCGGCGCGGCGTTGCGGTCCGGCGGCACCGGCCGGTTCCTGCGCGGGGTCCGGGCCAAGATCGCCGGCCGCTGAGCCGGCCGCCTTGAGCCGGCCGCCGTGAGCGGGCCGCATCCAACTGCGGGCCGCTACATCGCCGGGCCGACCGGGGATCCGTCGTCCCACACGTTGTTGGACCACTGGTTGCCCGGCCGTGCCTTGTCGAACCCGGTCACCGGCCCGTACGCACCACAGCTTCGGTTCGAACCGCGCTTGAACACGTTGTTGATGACCACGATGCTGGCGGCCTGCCCGCTGTAGGGTTTCTGCGGCGTGGATCCGCCGTACACGCAGTAGGACAGGTCGGTGTTCGCACCGAACAGGTTGTGGTCCAGGGTGACCGACAGGATCGGGCCGAAGTCGCCGTACAGGTTGATGTCGCCGGAGCAACCGCCGTCCACGTTCGTCGCCGGGCTGTCGCAGACGATCGTGTTGTGGACCAGCAGCGCGTTGGTCCGCCCACCCGGGTCGTGGCCGTTGTCGTTGGCCAGGAACGCGCCCAGGTGCCAGTCCGAGCCGGCCGCAATGCGCTGGCCGTGCAGCCACGAGTCACGGATCGTGCAGTTCGAGAAGCAGTAGATCGAGGTCTGGCCGCCGTGGATGTTGGAGCGCAGCACGGTCATGTTCGTACTGCCGAGCGCGGCGCCCTGGTAGAGCCCGGCATCCACCTCCGAGTCCTGCAGCGTGTACGAGTACGGCGTGTCCTCGACCGTACCCATGTTGCCATTGATCTTGCTGCGCTTGATCAGTACACCCTTGGCCCGGATAGTGAGGTTGCAGTTCACGGTCTTCGCGTCGATGACCGTGTTCGCGGTGGTTATCGTGCACGGCCCGGAGTAGGTGGTCAGCGCGGTACCCGCCGGGACGCCGGTGTTGGTGGCGTCCGGGAACCCGGATCGCGACGGCGGTACGACCGGCGGTTTGGGGGTACGGCTGGCGCCGGTCGAGGGCGTGGCGCTGACCGTCGGCACCGCGGACCCGGTCGCGCCGGGCGCCGCGCCGAACCCGCCCTGCCCGGCCGCGTCCGCCTGCCCGCCATCGGGGTGCGCCAAGGCCTGGTTGAACAGCGCGACCGCGGTCGCCAGCACCACGGCTCCGATGCAGAGGTAGATGACCAGTACCCGGTGCCGGCCGATCCACCGGAAAACGGTGTGCCTGCCGGCGGTGGTATCCGTCATCCGGCCATCCTCGCTCGGCATGGGCCTCAGCCTCCCATCGCCCTTCGCGCAGGTGCAACCTGGCGCCGGCACGCTGACGGGTAACCGACTGACCACTTGGTGACGGCCGGTGAGCGAAGATAGGTTCGGCATCTTATGAGGGCTTTCCTGGGCGTCTCGGTCGCCCCGCAGGCGGCCGGTGACCTGCGCCGGCCGGTGCGGCGCGCGCTGGACTGCCTGGGCGGTGGCGGCGGCCCGGTCGAGTGGGTCGACGGTACCGAGGACGGCTGGGTCGCCTTCGCCGGCCCTGACCCGGCGGACCTGCTGGCCGGGCCGGGCAGCGGGTTCACGGTGCGGCTGTGCCGCGCGACGCGTACCCGTGAGAAGGACGTCTCCACGACGGAGCTGGCGGCGATGCTGGCCGGTGGTGCGGGCCTGACCGCGCTGTTGCCGCCGTTCGCGGCGGCGCACCGGGCCGGACCGGGCGCGCCGATCGTGGTCGCCGGCGACTGGCTCGGGTTCCGCCAGCTCTACTCCTGGCGCGCCGATGGGGTGGCGGCCGTATCCACCAGCGCCCGCGCGCTCGCCGCGCTGGCCGGCGGCGACCTGGACCAGGCCGGGCTGGGCGCCCAGGCCATGATCGGCTGGCAGGTGGGTGACGCCACGATCTTTTCCGGCGTCCGCGCGCTGCCGCCGGCGTCGACCGTCACGCTCAGTGGTGGGTCATTGCATCTCCGGCGGTACGACGGGAGCCCGGCTCTCGATTCGCAGGTGCCCGCGCTGGACGACGCGGTCGAGGAGATGGCCGCGATCCTCGGTGCCTGGCAGGCGAACTACCTGGAAGCGCACCCCGACGCCGTGTTGCAGCTCACCGGTGGCCACGACTCGCGGATCCTGCTCGGCGCGATCCCGGAGAAGCTGCGCGGCGGGCTGCGCGCGCTCACCCTGGGCGAGGCGGGCAGCCGGGACGTGGCGATCGCGGCGGACCTCTGCGCGCGGTACGGCATGCAGCACGTCGTGCACCGGATGGACCGGCAGCCGGCGCCGACCCCGGAGCAGGCACACGATCTGGCGCTGGCCGCGGCGCGGGAGATGGAGTGCCTGGCCAGCCCGCTGGCGCTGGCCCCGCTGCTGCTCGCCGAGGCCCAACTCGAGCAGGGGCACCGGCTCTCCGGGCTGGGCGGCGAGGTGGCCCGCGGCTTCTATTACGCCGGGCAGCCGATCACCGCAACCACCTCCGGGCGGCTGGTCGAACGGCTCGCCCACTGGCGGCTGTTCAGCAACGAGGCGGTGGAGCCGGTCGCGCTGGACCAGGAGTTCCTGGCCCAGGCAGGGGATTCCACCATGGCCACCCTGCAGGGCCTGTTCCCGCCCGGCGACTGGCTGCGCGCCACCGACGACTTCTACCTGTACCAGCGGATGCACCGGTGGTCCGGTGCGCACGGCACCGTGGCCGCGGTCCGCCGGCACTTCATCAACCCGATGTTCGACCGGCGCTTCATCGAGCTCGCGCTGGCCGTTGCGCCGGCGGACAAGCGGGATTCGCTGCTGCTGGGCCGGTTGATGAGCCGGCTCGACCCGGAGCTGGCCCGGATCCCGCTCGACTCAGGGCTGGTACCCGCCCGGCTCGGCACCCGTACGGCCGTCACCCGGCTGGCCGTGGCTACGCTCACCGCGCGCAAGGCGGCTCGCAAGGTACGGCAACGGGTAACCCACGGACGCCGGGCGCAGCTGGGTGCGCCGCAGTTCGCCGAGCTGGTCCTGGCGCACTGGCGGGCCGAGCCGGACGCCTGCCGCGCGCTGTACGACCGGCCGCTGGTACGCCGCGAGTGGCTGGACGGGCTGCTCGCCGGCCGGCATCCGGCCCAGCCGACGACTATGGCGTTCCTGCTGAACCTGCTGGCTGTCTAGCTCGTATGGCTCACTCGGCCGGGCGGCTCAGTCTGTGGCTGCGGCCGGCTGGCGCCGGATCGCGCCGAGCCACTGCCGCAGGCGCTCCCGGGGTACCGCAACGGCGACGTACGCCAGTACGCCGGCGGTGCCGGCCAGGCTCAGCTGCACGAACGAGTTCGTACCCGCGACGTACCGTACCAGCAGGGCGACCACGCCGGCCAGCGCGCCGGCGACCAACGGTCGGACGAATGCCGCGGCGATCGGTGCGAGCCGGACTCCGGCGCGGTGCAGAGCCCAAGCGGCGAGCGGTACGGCGACCACCAACCCGACCACGGCGTGCCCGATCGCGGCACCGCGGATCCCGTCGACCTTGGTACCGACGAACAGCGCCGGGATGACCGCCACCGCCCAGCCCAGGTTGACCCACAGCGTGGACCGGGTCGCGCCCGCGCCCATCAGGATGTCCAGCGAGAACGAGACCAGGATCCGGACCACGGTCAGGACCATCAGGAACCGCAGCGCTGGGGCGGCTTCGGCCCACGGCCCGCCGTACAGGACCACCACCAGGGCCGGCGCCAGCGCCGAGGTGAGCACCGCGATCGGCACGACACTGGTCACCAGCAAGGGCAGCGACCGCTGGACGCCGGCCGACAGCGTGTCGGGGTCCTGTTCGGACAGTCGGGAGAAGCCGGGTACGGACACGTACCGGACCGCGCTGCTGATCACGCTCAGCGCCCAGGTCGACACGTTGAAAGCCAACAGGTAGAAGCCGAGCTCACTGGGGCCGAGCATCCTGCCGATAATCATGAACTGGATGTTCATCAGCACGGCCTCGACCGCGAGGCTGGCGGCGAGCGGTACGCCGAAGCGCAGCAGCTTGGCGGCGACCGCGAAGTCCAGCCCGATCTGCACCGGTACCCGGGCGAACACGAAGATCAGTACGCCGGTGACGGCCGCGCCGGCGACCTGCCCTCCGGCGAAGCTGTACGCCCCGGCGCCACCGGCCGCCATCGTGATAGCCACCGTGGCGTTCACCACGAGGCCGACCATGTTGGCCAGGATCAACCGGTCCTGCCGGAACTCGCGCATCAGAGTGCCGGACCGGACCGCCGTCACCCCTTCGATCAGGATGACCGCGGTGAGCAGCCGGACCACCGGTGCGGCCGCGGGATCGCCGGCCAGCCCGGCGAACGCCGGTGCGGCGACCCAGAAGATCGCGTACAGCACGGTGCTGAACACGAACGCCAGCGTCGTCGCGGTCGGCGCCATCTCGGCCAGCTTGCCGCGCCACTGCACGGTCGCGGTGATGATGCCGACGTCCTTCACGTTCATCACGAACTGGGTGGCGGCCAACGCGATGGCGTACATCCCGAAGTCGGACGGGGTGAGCAGGCGGGCGAGAATCAGGCCCATGGCGAACGAGCCGATCCGGGTCACCATGTTGCCGAGCAGGCTCCACTTCAAGCCCCGCCCCGCTTTTCGCCCGATCGACTCGATGTCCTCCACGGCGGCCGGTGTCACTCGTTCTCCTTGCGGATCGGTAGGAGTCGGGTCGACCACGACGGCGCTCGACCAGAGTTCCGGCTCAGTTCTCCTCG
>DASRRF010000678.1:0-5891 GCA_035695905.1 Micromonosporaceae bacterium
GGAGTACGCGATGGTCTCCCACAACGTGATGCTCAGCAGCATGAGCAGCCCGGCGGCGACCAGTGGTCCGGCCGGGAGTCCGGGGATCGGTGGCGCCGGAGCGGCCTCGTGCACCGGCGCCGGCGGCGCGGCCGGTGGTGGAGTCACGCGCGGTGGTGCGACCGGGGCGGGCGATGGCGCAACCGGCGTCGGCGGTGGCGCGACCGGGGCCGGGGTCGGAGTCGGCGTGGCCGGTACCGCGATCCCGCCCAACGCGTCCGCGGCGGCTGAGCGTACCCGCATGCTGTCATCGGTGTCGCGCAGCCGCAGCAACGCCGCGGACGCCGACTCCCGCAGACCCGGCCGGCCGGTGGCGAGAAGCTGCTTCAGCGCCGCCACCGCGGCCAGCCGCAGGGCCACCCGATCGCTGGCCAGATCGTCCAGTACGGCGGTGGGTAACGCGGCCGGCCGCACACTGCGCGCGATCGACAGGCTGCCTTCGACGCCGAAGCTCCACTTCATCGGAGTCTGGTCGGGTGTGCGCTCACGCACCTCGCGGTACGCGTAGTCGTAAAGCTCGTCGATGGAGATTTCGCCATCGGCGTCCAGGTCGGCCGCGCCGGTGGCCAGACCACCCACCAGCGCGCTGGTGAAGACTGACGGGTGGCCGGCCGCCGCGGTCAAGTCACCACCTTCGAAGGAGTATTCGGTGGCGCTGGACGCGGTGAGGACGACCCGACCGGTACCCGCGCCGAACTCGTCAACGAGATGCACCGTGGTGCTGCCGCGGGCCACCGTACCGCGGGCGAACGCGCCGCTGTAGCAGCAGTCGAGGACGAGTACGACGCGCCGGGACTGGGTCTCGGCCAACTGGTCGTTCACGAAGCTGGCCGGGATCGCGGTGGCGCTCAACGTGGCCAGGTCGGTGTCCCGGGCCGCCAGGTAGAGCCGCCCGCGGTTGTCCTTCACGCCGTGGCAGGAGAAGTGCAGCAAGAGTAGATCGTCCCGGTCGCGGTCGGCGAAAAACGCCGCGATCCGCCGGCGTACGGTGCGTTCGTCGGCTTCCGTCAGCAGCTCGACGTCGAAGCCACCGATGGTCGGGTCGCCGAGCACGCCGGCCAGCGCGTCGGCGTCGTGGGTCGGGGCGCGCAGCCGGGCCAACGCCGGATCGTCGTATCCGGCGGTCGCAATGACCAGCGCCTTGCGTACCCCGGACAGGGCTCGCCCCGGCGCGGCCAGCAGCGCGGCGACGACGGTGCCGATTTCCGCGTCGCCGGCCACGGCGAGGTCCACGCCGCCCACAGTGAGCCGCACCGGCCGGTGCCGCTCGGCATAGCGCGCAACACACCGGCGGATCGCGGCGACAACCTTCACCAGCGCCTCGGCGGTCTGCGCCGCGGTGACCACGAACCCGCAGATCGCGAGGACCTCGAGTCCCCGCGTGCCGGCCGGCGCCGGGTCGGTCGGCAGCGGGTCGAGCCGGGTCACACCCGCGTCGGCCAACTCCGTACGCAACGCGCCGGCCAGCTCCTCGAACCCGGCCGGATCGGTTTCACCGTCGACAGTGGACACGTGGAAGGCGAACCGCGCCACAGATGCGCCAGGCATGCCGGTCACCCCTAGACGGTATTCCCCCGGGGGTGTCCGGGCTGTCCGATGGATGACAGGTCCCGGCCGCCCTGTTACGGGTGCCGGGGTCACCGGGACGCGCGGGCGCGTTGCCGGGTGGCCTCGTAGAGCGCGATCGAGGCAGCGGTCGCCGCGTTGAGCGAGCTCGCCGAGCCGGCGATCGGGATCCGCGCCAGGCAGTCGCACGCGTCGCGCCAGGCGGCGCTGAGTCCGGCCTTCTCGTTGCCGATCAGCAGGGCGGACGGCGGGGCGAGGTCGACCTCGGCAATGTCGATGGCGCCGGTTTCGTCGGTGCCGATGAGCTGGATAGCCAGACCGGTGGTCCGGGCGGCGTCCAGCCAGGCGAGGACCTGCCGCGCCGAGGGAATCCGAACCACGGGTATGCAGAACAGCGAGCCGGTGCTGGCCCGTACCGACTTCGGGTCGTAGACATCGGCCGCGTGTCCGACGACCACAACGCCGGAGGCGCCGAACGCGTCGGCGGATCGCACCAGGGTACCGATGTTCCCCGGGCTGGTCGGCCGGTCGAAGACGAGCACAAGCAAGGCCGGCTCGACGGGGATCCGGCCGAGGTCGTCGGGTGGCATACCGACGATCGCGAGCAGCTCCGCGGGCGCGTCGGTCTTGCCGCTCAACTCGCGGATCAGCTCGGTGGAGACCGCGAACCTGGGCGCGGCAACCGTGTCGAGCACACCGGTGGCCCAGCCGGAGGGCGCGGACTCCGCATCGTAGAGCAGTTCCCGGATCTCCCAGCCGTGCCGTACCGCCTGGGTGATCGGCCGTACCCCCTGAACCAGGAACGTGCCGCTGCGCTGCCGCTTGGTCCGGTTGGCAAGCAGCGCCTGCCATTCCTGGAACCGCGCGTTGCGGGAGGTGACCCGCAACGCCGCCGACCGGGTCACCCGCCCTCGCGGAACCGGTTCGTGATCGGTAGCCGGCGGTCCCGGCCGAACGCCTTGAAGGAGATCTTCGTACCCGGTGCGGACTGCCGCCGCTTGTACTCGGCCACATCCACCATGCGCAATACACGATCCACAGTGGACGCATCGTGACCCGCGGCCACCAGCTCGTCACGACCCAGATCGCCGTCGATGTACCCGGCCAGGATCGCGTCGAGTACGGGGTAGTCCGGCAGCGAGTCGCTGTCCAGCTGCCCGGGGCGCAGCTCCGCGCTGGGCGGTTTGCTGATGCTGCTCTCCGGGATCGGCGGCTGCTCACCGCGGGACATCGCGTCCGCGTTGCGCCACTCGGCCAGCCGCCAGACCATCGTCTTCGGTACGTCCTTCAGCGGGTTCCAGCCGCCGACCGAGTCGCCGTATAGCGTGGAGTAGCCGACCGCCAGCTCGCTCTTGTTCCCCGTGGTGAGTACCAGGTGACCGTCCTGGTTGGACAGTGCCATGAGGACGACCCCGCGTACCCGGGCCTGCAGGTTCTCCACCGCCAGGCCGGACAAAGAGATGTTGGCCAGGTACGCGTCGACCATCGGTTGGACCGGCTCGATGCGGTACTCCAGGCCGGTGCGCTTGGCCAGGTCAGCCGCGTCGTCCTTGGAGTGCTCGGAGGAGTGTTGGCTCGGCATCGATACACCGACCACATTGGACGGACCGAGGGCGTCGACGGCGATCGCAGCGACCACACTGGAGTCGATCCCACCCGAGAGCCCGAGAACGACCGTACGGAAGCCGTTCTTGCGTACATAGTCGCGCAGTCCGAGCACCAGCGCGTGCCAGATCTCCGCCTCGTCGGTGACTCGCGCAGCGAACCCGCCCTGCGCCCGGGTTCCGCCCTGCGCGCTGGGTTTGGCTGGCATCGGCACCGCGCCGTCGAGCTCGACCCGATCCACCCGCATCGCGCCGAGGTTGCCCGCTGGTGCGGCCGGATCCGCGGCCGGCAGGTCGAGGTCGTGCACGAGCAGGTGCTCGGCGAACTGCGGGGCGCGGGTGAGCAGCCGGCCCGACGCGTCCACGATTATCGAGTCACCGTCGAAGACGAGCTCGTCCTGACCGCCGACCATGTTGACGTACGCCACCGCGGCGCCCGCCTCGACCGCGCGACGCGATACCAGCGGCAGCCGTACGTCGTCCTTGTTCAGCTCGTACGGCGATGCGTTGATGTTGACGACCAGCCCGACCCGGGCCGCCCTGGCCACCGCAAACGGGCCGCCGGCCTGCCAGATGTCCTCGCAGACGGTCATCGCCACATCGATTGCGCTGTCGACCCCGCCGAGCCGGACCACGGTCAAGGCATCGCCGGGTACGAAGTACCGGTCCTCGTCGAAGACCCCGTAGTTGGGCAGGTGGTGCTTGAAGGCCCGGGCGACCACCCGGCCACGGTGCAGCACCGCCAACGCGTCGCGCGGCCCACGGTCGGGTACCGCGTCGGCGCCGAGCCGGGCCGGGCCGTCCGCGTCGAGGTAGCCGACGACCGTCGCCACCTCGCCGAGCCCATCCGCAGCCAGGTCGGCGGCGAGCCTGTCCAGCGCGTCACGGGAAGCGGCCACGAAGGACTCGCGGAAGACCAGATCCTCCACCGGGTACCCGCTGAGCATCATCTCCGGGAACGCGACGAGCTGGGCGCCGGCGCCGGCGGCCCGCCGGGTCCAGTCCCGCACGATCGCGGCGTTGCCGTCGAAGTCACCGACGGTCGAGTTCACCTGGGCGAGCGCGATGCGCAAGGTCGGCATACCGCAATCCTGCCTCAGCGGGAAACGACCTGTGTACCCACCGGTACCAGCTTGTCCAGGGCGCGGTCGAGCAGCGCGGTGACCTCCTGCGCGGGTACGGTGCCGACCGGCCCGAGATCCCGCAGTACGGAGACCACCTGGCCGACCCGGCCGACCGCGAGATAGCCGGACATCGTCCCGCGCGGACCGGCCACGGACAGCCGTACCGTGAACGAGTCCCGGGGCAGGATCTGGGCGTAGGGCGCCATCTCCACGGTCACCGCCGTACCGTCGTCCAGCGACGCCGGGAACCGCGAGCAGCGCGAGGTCGCGGCGCGCAACGCCCCGACGGCCTCGGCCGCCAGCTGGGCCGGGTAGATCGTCACCGCCTGGCGCAGCGACGAGCCGGGGGTACGACCGGTGTGGCTGACCGCCGCGCCGGTCGCCGGTGCGGCCAGCGCGCTGAGCCGCTCGAAGAGGGTCTGGCACTCGGTGACCGGGGTGGCCGCGACGGCCGGCCGCGCGGGCACCGGGGAGGGCCGGAAGCCGGCCGGCAGATCGTCCGCGGTGAGCAACACCTGGCGCAGTTCGGGCTGGGTGGCCATCCGCGGGTCGCCGCCGGTGACCGGTTCCGCGACGGCCTCCGGTGGCGATGCCTCGTGCTGGCTGCCCACGCCGGCCAGCCCGAGCAACGTGAGCAGCCCGGCGGCCAGACCGATGCCGCCGAGCACGGTGAACGACCGGGTCCTACTGATCATCGCATCCCCCTGGTTCTTCAGTCAGCACGGCCCGTACGGTTTACAACGCGCTGGACCTTTTCGGCGTAACGCGCGCGTAATGCGGCGGGTGCAGACTGGGCAGTCGGCTGGAAGGGGTGCCGCAATGGACCGTCAGCAGGAGTTCGTGCTCCGTACGCTGGAGGAGCGCGACATCCGATTTGTCCGTCTATGGTTCACCGACGTGCTCGGTACCCTCAAATCGGTCAGCGTCGCACCGGCCGAGCTGGAGGCCGCGTTCGACGAGGGCATCGGCTTCGACGGCTCGGCGATCGAGGGCTTCGCCCGGGTCTACGAGTCCGACATGATCGCGATGCCGGACCCGACCACGTTCCAGGTCTTCCCGTTCGAGGGCGGCGTCTCCGGGGAGAGCGCGCGGATGTTCTGCGACATCCTCATGCCGGACGCCACCCCGTCCTGGGCGGACCCGAGGCACGTGCTGCGCCGGGCGCTGTCCAGGGCCGCGGAGAAGGGTTTCACGTTCTACACCCACCCGGAAATCGAGTTCTTCTTGCTTTCCGGCGTACCCGATGATGGTGGTGTGCCGGCGCCGGTCGATGCCGGCGGCTACTTCGACCACACCACGCATGCGGTGGCCCGGGACTTCCGCCGGCAGGCCGTACTCGCACTGGAACGGATCGGCATCTCGGTCGAGTTCAGCCACCATGAGGTGGCGCCTGGCCAGCAGGAGATAGACCTGCGGTACGCCGACGCGCTGGCCACCGCGGACAACATCATGACGTTCCGCCATGTGGTCAAGGAGGTTGCGCTCTCCCACGCGGTACACGCCACGTTCATGCCGAAACCCTTTACCGACCAGCCGGGTAGCGGCATGCACACGCACC
>DASRRF010000679.1:0-2553 GCA_035695905.1 Micromonosporaceae bacterium
TTCTACCCCTGTACGGCGCTCGGTTTCGGTACGGTCGGTGCCGAGGAGGTGCCCATCGTGTGCCTGCCGGGCGACCCCGGTGCCGCGCTGATCGGGTTCGAGGTGCTCGCCCGGCCGGTGATCCAGCTGCTGTCCGGGGCGGATCCGGTGTTCCGGCCCAGCGTCAAGGCGCACCTGCTGGAGACCGTCTCGTCGCCGACCGCGCTGCGCGAGTTCCGCCCGGCACACGTTGCCGAGCGCCGCGGCGGCGGGTACACCGTGCAGCCGCTGGCCGGCGGGCCGTACACGTTGTCCGGACTGGCCGAGGCGAACGGCCTGCTGGTGCTCGGCGAGCGGGTGACCACCGCGGCGGCTGGGTCCACTGTGGACGTACTTCTGCTGGATCGACGACGGTGAACCCGCCGGGCTGGCCCGCCAGGCTCGCGGATGGGCCGATCGTGTTGCGGCCGTACCGCCGCGGGGACGGCGCGGCGTGGGCCGAGGTGCGCCGCGCCAACGAGCGCTGGCTGCTGCCGTGGGAACCCACCCCGCCCGGCGGGTCGTGGTGGGAGCTGAACTCGCCGGCCGCGTACCGCGCGGTCTACCGCGAGCTGCGGGACACCGCGCGGATCGGCGTCGCCATGCCGTTCGCGATCTGCCTGCGCCCGCCGTCCGGCGATGAGCGCCTGGTGGGCCAGCTGACGCTGAGCAACATCGTGCGCCGGGCGCTCTGCTCCGCGTACGCCGGCTACTGGGTCGATCACCGGGTGGCCGGCCGCGGCATCATGCCGACCGCGCTCGCGCTGGTGGTCGACCACGCTTTCGGCGCCGGCCGGCTGCACCGCATCGAGGTGAACATCCGGCCGGAGAACGCGGCGTCCCGCCGGGTGGTGGAGAAGCTCGGCTTCCGCGAGGAGTCGTACCTCGCGCGGTACATGCACATCGACGGCGCCTGGCGCGACCACATCGGGTACGCACTGACCACCGAGGACGTTGCCGCCGACGGTGGCCTGGTGGCCCGCTGGCACCGGGCCCGGTCGGCGTCCTGAGCCTTTCTTGATCCAGTTTGCGCGGCGCGGCGCGCCGTGGTTTCGGCGTGTCGGCCCGTAACCTGCTGTGAACGGGACTTGTGATGAGTGTGTTGGGAGGCGTGGGTGCCGACCTCGGTGCTCCTCGCCGTCCTCGCCGCGGCCGGGTTGCTCGCTCTCGCGCCGGCGCTGGTCCGCCGGTACGACGCCACCGAGCGGCTGGTGGCGGAGCGGGCGCATTCGACGGCGCGCGTGCTGCAGCGGCAGCGCCGTCGCCGTAGCGTGCCCGGACACCGTCCGGTCAACCCGCCCCGGGCACTGGTGGTCACCCTCCGTCCGGCCGTTCCCTCTTCGTCGGTTCCCTTGGGTGTACGGCGCTCAGCCGCGGCCTTCCGCCGGCCGCCACCGCAGCGGCACACCCCGGCGGTGATCCGGCGGCGCCGGGTGCTCGCCGCCCTACTCCTGCTCAACATCGTGGAACTCGTCGGCGTGACGCTGGTCGGCCCCGGCTTCTGGGTCGGCGTGGCGGTCACCGGCACGCTGTTGGTCGTCTATCTCGGGTACCTGCGGAACATGGCCATCGCCGAGCAGCGCCGGCGCCGCCGGGAGGCTCGCGAAGCCGCGTGGCTGGCCGCCCGGCAAGCGGAGGTACGCCTGGCGCAGGAAGCCCGGGCCGCGGCGCGGCGGGAGGTGCAGAAGCGGCTGGCCGCCCAGCGCGAAGCCGTACGGCGGGCGATCGTCGGGCTCGATCGCGCCTCGGATGGCGCCCCCGTACGCGGCCAGCCGTACTCGATCCGGTACGCGGCCGATCCCAAGTCGTCGCGGGTGGCGGGGTTCTAACCCCGTACCCGCGTACGCGAAGCCGGGCCTGCTAATCTGGGCGCTGGTTCGGCAAGGGGCTGTGGCGCAGACCGGTAGCGCACCTCGTTCGCATCGAGGGGGTCAGGGGTTCAAATCCCCTCAGCTCCACACGTACACGCTCTGACCAGCGCCAACCCTGGTCACAAGATCGCCCGGCCCAAATCCAGCACAAATCAAATCGGTGATCAAGGGGTTTGGTGCGCGGCGGGGGGGTTGTCGCGTACCAAATCCCTTGATCACGCTGGTGAGGGTCAGGGGGTGAAGAAGCCGGTGGCGGTGTAGTGGTTGCCGCTGACGGCACCGGTGTACGTACACGTGACAAGTGGATGGCCGCCGCCCTCGACGCCCCGCTCGATCCGGCCGGTCTGACCGGTGGGCGTGACGAAGTCCAGCGACTTCCAGAGGAAGTTGGACGACATGCCGACCACGTGGAAGGCATCGGCGGAGGACAGCTCGAAGACGGCATCAACGCTGCCGAGCGAGCCGCAGTCGAGCACGATGTGCAGCGTGTTGGCGTTGTTCGGGTCAGCATGGGCGGCGGTGGCCGGGAATGCCGCTACCAGACCGGCGGCGGCGATGGCGACGAGGGTACGGCGCATCAAGACCTCCTGTACGCGTCGGGTCGGTGCAGAGCGCTGCCCTTCTTACCGGATTGCCGCGAGATTCGCCATACAGCATCGTGAAC
>DASRRF010000680.1:0-2795 GCA_035695905.1 Micromonosporaceae bacterium
GGAGCGTGCCGCGGTACGCCGGCCACGGCTGCAGCTCAACGCGCCAGTAGCAGGGAATGCCGGCCCGGGCGTACAGATCCCGCTTGCGTACCCGGTCGGCGCGGGCGTTCGCCGGCGACACCACCTCGACAACCGTATGCACTTCGTCCGCCGGGATTCCCCGCCCGCCATGATCGTCGGACGGCGTTATCACCAGTACGTCGGGGATGGGACCACTGCCATTGGGCAGCCGCACCGCGACCTCGCTGAGCATCTCGGGCTGTGGCGGCAGGGAACGGATCAGGTGATCGATGAGGTTCCCGATCACACGCTGATGCGGTATGGACGCGGCTGGCGACACACAGTATGCCTGCATTTCCTCCGCGCCGGTTCGCCCGTTCACGGCTGCGGCCGGTCGAAGTCGGTGGTCAGGAACCGGTCGGTGTAACCGGTCGGGCCGGCGTCCGGTACGGCCGGTCGCCACGCGGCAACCAGCCCGCGGATGGCCAGCCGGCGGCCGAGACACGGCCATGCGCCCTTGCACAGCGCACAGGTGGGCGGTTGTCGCCGGTCGGCCACCAGGACGCTGTGATCCTGGTGCAACCGGATCGCCACCCGCCACAACATGACTTGCGAAACGCCTTGGGGTGGATCGTCGGGCGGATGTTCCAGATCGAATGGCAGCTCGAACACGTCGCCTCCTCGCCGGTCGGACCATCCGACTCAGCGAGCAGCGAACCTCGGATCACCGCGCTTGGGAGGGGCCAGCTGGCCCCCTGCGACAAGTGCCGTCCAGCCGGGTCAGCCGGCCCGGCCGGCCTCCTTCTCCCACATCGACAGCTGCTGCTCCAGCGCCTTCATCAGCTCGAAGATCTGGCCCGGTGGGATGCGGACCCGGGCGACGATGCGGGTCGGCAGTACGGTCGTGACCCGTCCGGTCTCCGGGTCCTCCTGCGCCGGATACGGCGGCTGCCGCAACGCGGCGAAGTCCAGTACGAACGAGTCGGGCGTATGCCACAGCGAGGCGAAGTCGGCGTAGATCCCGGTCTCGACCTCGGGGCTGATCTCGATTTCGAAGCGCCGGTCGGCGTGCGGTTGTGTCACGAACAGGAGCCTACGGCGTACCGGTGACCCGTCGATCGATGCGACCAGCCACGCGCCCGCCGCGGCAAATCGTCGTACCCCCGCGATAGAACATATGTCGGAACGGCAGCCGCGCCGGAAGGAGCCCCGAGGTGAGCGACGAAGGGAGCCGCGCACGATGTCGTCGACGCCGCACGGATGGGCACCCGCCGGCGACCCGGTCGGTGCGGAGTCGATCGGCGTCATGCTCACCCGGATCCGCATCGCCCGGGGCATGTCCCAGCTCCGGCTCGCCGAGTTGCTCTGTGCCGCTGCCGGAGTGCCAACCGTCACGCGGCACGAAGTGTCCCGGTGGGAGCGGGAGCGGCGGGTGCCGAACGCGTTCTGGCTCGCCTGGCTCGGCGCCGTGCTGGAGGTGCCGGCGGAGGAGTTGGCCGCGGCCGCGGCCCGCACCGCGAGCCCGGCGACCAGCAGCGACCGGACCGCCACCGAGCCGCTCCGGCCGGCGCCCGGACCACCGCGCGGCCGCAGCGTCCTGGCCACCCGCGTCGGTGAGCTGCGCCGGATGGACGACCTGGTCGGTGGCGTTGATCTGGCCGACCTCGTGGACCGCGAGCTACGCGCCGGCCTCGATCTGTTGCGGGCCAGCCGATCCGGCGTACAGCGGCGGCGGTTGCTCGCCCTCGTCGCCGAGTTGGCTCAGCTGGCCGGCTGGACCGCGGCGGACGCCGGACGGGGACGGGCGGCGCTGCGGGCGTACCGGGTGGCCCTGTCGGCGGCCGGGGAGATCGGCGATCGCGCTCTCGGCGGCCATGTGCTCGGCTGCGTCAGCCATCTGCTCGCGGCGACCGGTAACCCCGGTGACGCGCTGCTGCTGGCCCGAGCCGCGCACGCGGGGATGCACCGCGCCGGTCCGGCCGGTGTGCAGATCCTTCTGCTGCACCGGATCGCGTTCGCGGCCGCGTTGGCTGGCGAGCGCCGCGCCAGCGAGCAGGCGCTCGCCGCCGCGGAGCGGCTGGCCGATTCCCGGGATCCGCACCACGAGCCGCCCTGGCTCTACTGGCTGGACGACGGCGAGTTGGCCGCGCTGGCCGGCCGGTGCTTCGCCGCCCTCGGCCGGCCGCTGCGCGCGGAACCGTTGCTGCGCAACCGCATGACCGCCCGGACCGGGCCGCGGACGATGGCGCTGGACGGCTGCTGGCTGGCCGAGGCGTACCTGGCCGCCGGTGAGGCCGAGCAGGCGTGCGCGATCGCGGGATCCGCTCTGCTCGCCGCCGTGCGCTCGGGGTCCTCGCGGGCCGCCGCCCGCGCGCTGGCGCAGCACGACCGGCTCATCGGATCGGGCGCCGCGGCACCGGCGCGGGCGTACGCGGCACTGGTCGCGGCGGTCCAGGGGTACCTGCCGGGGGTCGCCCGGGTCCGCCGGCGCGCCAGCGGCTAGCGTCACCAACGTGACTCTGGCTCCGGTTGATCGCGCCGATCTGCGCTCCCGGGTCGAGAGCGCGCTCGCTGAATTCCTGGCGCGGCAACGACACCGGATCGCGGCGATCGATGAGGCACTTGTCCCGGTGGCGGACGCGCTGGACGCTTTCGTGCTGGGTGGCGGGAAACGGCTGCGTCCGGCGTTTGCGTACTGGGGTTACCGGGGCGCGAGCGGGCAGGACTCCGCCGCGATCGTCGCGACTCTTGCCGCGCTCGAGTTCGTCCAAGCCAGCGCGCTCATCCACGACGAC
>DASRRF010000681.1:0-5074 GCA_035695905.1 Micromonosporaceae bacterium
GCGGTACGCAGCCGCTGCAGGGTTGGTGCCGGTGCGATGGCCAGGTCGGCGGCGAGCGCGGTGCGCATCCGCTCGTACGCGGCCAGCGCGTCGGCCTGCCGCCCGCTGCGGTACAACGCGAGCATCAGCTGGCCGCACAGCCGTTCGTCGAGCGGGTACGTCCGGACCAGCTCTTCCAGCTGCGGCACGAGCCCGGCGTGCCGGCCAAGGGAGAGGTCTGCGTCGATGCGCAGGACGGTTGCGGACAGCCGCAGCGACTCCAGGCGGGCGATCGTCGCCTGCGCCGCCTCAACCGCGGCGACGTCGGCCAGCGGCGCCCCGCGCCACAGCGCGAGCGCGTCGGCCAGGACATGTGCCGCGGCCCGGGCGTCCCCCCGCTCCATGGCGGCGATGCCCTCGCCGAGCAGGCGCTCGAAGCGCAGCGCGTCGAGCTGGTTGGGATCGATCCGCAGGAGATACCCACGGTGGCTGCGTAGCAGCATGCGGGAGGTTGCCCAGGGCGGGCGATCGGGCTCAAGCGTGCGGCGCAGCCGGGAGACGTGCGCCTGCACGACGGTCCGCGCGGACCGCGGCGGCCGCTCGAACCACAGCCAGTCCACCAGGCGGTCGACCGAGACCACATCGTTGGCTGCGGTCAGCAACGCACTGAGTACGACCCGCTGTTTGTGCCCTGCCAGCCTGAGCGCCCGGCCGTCGGTAGCGAGTACCTCCAGCGGCCCCAGGATCCTGAAGTACACGGAATCGGCTCCGATCAGGTTCCCCCACATGCCCAATTGTCTGACGTCTATGCGATGAACGCATAGGCGTGATTACCCCTGGGGTTTAAGTTTTGCGACATTTGGCGGCAAGCTTCCGTCAACCCGGCCACATGATCGTCAGATGGGTTCTGCAAGGACGCTCATCGATGCTTCCGGCATGACACAGAGCTTCCTTCTCACCACAATTGACCAGGCGAGCGGCGGTATGGCGGTCACGGTGCACCATCGCCGCGGACCGCTGAGCGCACGGGCCTTGTTCGACCCGACGTCCGTACGCCCGCGGCTGGCACTGTTGCCCGTACCCGACGGGCCGGTGGTCGTCCGCGACGTGCTGCGGGCACGCCGGCCGGCCGCTCGCGCCAGAGCCGTGATCCGCTTGTTCATCGACTACTACCGCGACCGGGTCGCCTGGATGGCCCTGCTGGTGACGTCGGTGCTGCTGTGTTACGTGGGTGGCCTGGTGATGTTCTGGTTCCACGCGGAGGCCCTCGGCGAGGGCGGACCGGCCATCAGCTGGTACGCACACTGGATGCTCGACTCGACGTTCGGTTTCCTGGCGCTCACCCCGGCGCTGTTCCTGATCATGCCGCTCGCCGCGTGGGCGGCCTCGGCCGCGGCAACCGTGGTGCCGCGGCTGACCTCCTGGTGCTACACCGTGGTTGCCGGCGTCGCCTTCGCGTTTGTCACGATTCCCGGCCCGATCGCGCACAACCTGCTTGTCGGGCGCGGAACCTGGGTGGCGAACCGGGTGACCGACGTGATCGGCAACCCGGCCGCGACGCTGCCCCCGGCGCACCACTACCCGGTGCTCGCCGACCTGACCCAGCAGCTCGGGTTCGGCGTACCCGTCTATGTGGCGCTCGTCGCATTCTCGTTGCCGCTGGTACGCCTCGCCGTACGGCCCGGTTATGCGCTGGCGACGCTGCGGTACGACCCGAATGTGGATGCGGTGGCCGACCGGGCGTGACACGATTGATCCGTACCAGCGGGTCGGACGGGTCGAGGGGATCATCTTGCCGGAGTTCACTACGGAGTTTGATGAGCACTTTGACACCACGACCGGCTCGCTCGAGCTTGAGGAGCGGCACGCGCTGCGTCGTGTTGCCGGTCTGTCCACCGAACTCGCGGACATCAGCGAAGTCGAATATCGACAGCTCCGACTGGAGCGGGTGGTGCTTGTCGGAGTCTGGACCGAGGGAACCATCGTCGACGCCGAGAACTCCATCGCCGAGCTGGCCGCCCTTGCCGAGACCGCCGGATCCCAGGTGCTCGAAGGAGTCGTCCAGCGGCGCGGCCGCCCCGACCCGTCCACATACATCGGCCGGGGCAAGGCCGACGAGCTGCGCGGGATCGTACTGGCCACCGGCGCCGATACGGTCATCTGTGACGGGGAGCTGTCACCCAGCCAACTGCGCACCCTGGAGCAGTCGCTCAAGGTCAAGGTCATCGACCGGACGGCGCTGATCCTGGACATCTTCGCCCAGCACGCCCGCAGCAAGGAAGGCAAGGCCCAGGTCGAGCTCGCTCAGCTGCAGTACCTGATGCCGCGGTTGCGCGGTTGGGGTGAGGCGCTGTCCCGCCAGGCCGGTGGCCGGGCGGGCGGCGCCGGTGGCGGGGTGGGCCTGCGCGGCCCCGGCGAGACCAAGCTGGAGACCGACCGGCGCCGGATCAACACCCGGATCTCCAAGCTCAAGCGGGAGATCGCCGGGCTGCGCACGACCCGTGACACCAAGCGCGCCGGCCGCCGCCGGCACCATGTGCCCAGCGTGGCGATCGCGGGCTACACCAACGCCGGCAAGTCCTCCCTGCTCAACCGGCTCACCGGGGCTGGCGTACTGGTGGAGAACGCGCTGTTCGCGACGCTGGACCCGACCACCCGGCGGGCCCGGGCCGCGGACGGGCGGATCTACACGCTGTCGGACACCGTCGGGTTCGTCCGGCACCTCCCGCACCAGCTCGTCGAGGCGTTCCGCTCGACGCTGGAGGAGGTGGCCGACGCCGATCTGATCGTGCACGTGGTGGACGGTGCACACGCCGACCCCGAGGAGCAGGTGCGCGCGGTCCGCGAGGTGCTCGCTGAGGTGGGCGCGGAGAAGGTCGCCGAGCTGCTTGTGGTCAACAAGACCGACGCGGCTGCTGAGGAAACCCTGCTGCGGCTCAAGCGGGAGTGGCCGGCGGCCGTGTTCATCTCCGCCCGCACCGGCGCCGGCCTGGGCGAGCTGCGGGCGGAGATCGAGGCGGGGTTGCCGCGTCCGGCCATCGACGTACGGGCCTGCGTGCCGTACCACCGCGGTGATCTCGTGTCCCGGGTGCACCGGCGGGCCGAGGTGCTCTCCTCTGTGCACACCGACGACGGCACCCTGGTGCACGCCCGGGTGGACGCGGCGCTCGCCGCGGAGCTGGCGCCGTACGTGCTCGTACCCGTGGCTGAGTGATCGATCACCGGGTGCCCGGGGGCGTTATGCCGGGCGTGCGAGACTGAGCCGATGCGGCGAAAGGCGTGGTCCGTTCTGGCGGGCGTGGGACTGGTCGGTGTCTGCGGCCTGGTCGGTGCGGCGGCGCCGGCGGCGTACGCGGAGCCCAGCCCGACACCCGCCGCCCAGGCCGCCGCCCGGGGCAAGACGGTCTGCCGGGTCGAGGACGAGCGCCTCGTCGAGCTCTCCGGTCTGGTCGCCACGGCCAACGGGTACGTGGTGATGAACGACGGTACGGACTTCGCCGCCCGGAACAAAGTGTTCTATTTGGACAAGTCGTGCGTGGTGACCAAGGCCGTCTCGTACCCGACGCCCGGCTCGCGCGACCCGGAGGACATGGCGCTGGGCAAGGACGGCAGCATCTGGGTTGCCGACATCGGGGACAACGCGAGTCCGCCGAACCGGCCGACGATCGCGCTGTGGAAGTTTCCCGCCAGCGGCACCGCCAAGGCGGTGCTCTACCGGTTCAAGTACCCGGATGGCGCGCATGACGCGGAGGCCCTGCTGCTGGCCGGCGACGAGACGCCGATCTTCGTGACGAAGGCGGCCAAGACGTCCGGGATCTACGTGCCGGCAGCGGCGTTGACCCCGAGTACGAACGGCCAGTCGGTGGCGCTGAAGAAGGTCGGCGAGTTCACCCCGCAGCGCACCGGCACCAGCAACCCGCTCGGTTTCATCGGCACCACCCAGGTGACCGGCGGTGCCAACTCGCCCGACCGCACCAAGGTCGCGCTGCGTACCTACTCCGATGCGTACGAGTGGCAAGTGCCGGACGGGGACGTGGTCAAGGCGATCACCACCGGGAAGCCGCTGGTCACCCCGCTGCCGGACGAGCCGCAGGGCGAGGCGATCACCTACAGCCACGACGGTACGGCGTTTCTCACCACGTACGAAACGGCCGACCTGCCCGGCGATGACCTGCCGGAGATCCGGCAGTACGCCCCGGCGACCGCGGCCAAGCCGACCACGGCTCCAGCCGGCCTCACCCCGGTGAAGAAGAACACCCTCGCCTGGTACCAGCGGCTGAGCCTGCAGCAGGCGACCACCATCATTGCCGCGATCGGTTTCGTCGGTGTTGCCCTGGTGGTGGCCGGGATTATCGGGATCACCCGGGCGCGCAGGCGGCTGCGCGAGGCGCGCGCTCTCGAGGCCGCCGAAGCCACCGGGTACGGCGACCCGACCGCGGTCATGTCCGCGGTACGCGATCCCGGCGGATACGGTGCCGGTGGTTACCCGGCGGCCGGCTATCCCGAGGAGTACGGCCAGCCGGGCGGGTACTACGACGGCTACCAGGATCCGCAGGGCTACCCGCAACAGGGTTACCCACCGCAGGGCTACCCCCAACCGGGCTACGAGCAGCAGGGTTACCCACCGCAGGAGTACGGCCCGCCCGGCGGCTACCCGCCCGGCCGCTGAGCCTCAGATCCGGCGCAGCACCGCGACAACCCGGCCGAGAATCGTCGCGTGGTCACCCGGGATCGGCTCGAACGCCGGGTTCTGCGGCATCAGCCAGACATGCCGCTCGCGGCGCCGGTAGGTCTTCACGGTGGCCTCGCCGTCGAGCATCGCCGCCACGATGTCGCCGTTGTTCGCGGTGGGCTGCTGGCGCACCACCACCCAGTCGCCGTCGCAGATCGCCGCGTCGAGCATCGAGTCGCCCTTGACCTGGAGCAGGAACAGGGTGCCCTCGCCGACCAGCTCGCGGGGCAGCGGGAACACATCCTCGATCGCCTGTTCGGCGAGGATCGGACCACCCGCGGCGATCCGGCCGACCACCGGCACGTAGGCCGGTGCGGGGCGCTGCGCGCGGATCGCCTCCTCGTCCTCCTCGGTCACCTCGGT
>DASRRF010000682.1:0-4467 GCA_035695905.1 Micromonosporaceae bacterium
GCATCGGCGCGTTGAGGGCCATCCGCTCGGCCATCTCCCGGCGCTGCCGGTTGTCCGAGGTGAGGTCGGGCAGGTACCGCCGGCGGCCCAGCAGGGTTTCGGTGTACCCCTCCTTGCGCGCCCGCTCGACCACCCGCTGCAGGTAGTCGCGGACGCCACCGAACCGCTCGAAGTACTCCACCATCAACGCCCGGGCCTCTTCGGTGGTGATGCCGAGCTGCTGCGACAGCCCGTACGCGGACAGCCCGTACGCCAGACCGAAGTTCATCGCCTTGACCTTGCGCCGCTGATCCGGGCCGATCTCCTCCGGCGCCACGCCGAACACCGACGACGCGGTGGCGGCGTGGAAGTCGAAGCCGGAGTTGAACGCCTCGATGAGCGCCTCGTCCTTGGACAGGTGCGCCATGACCCGCATCTCGATCTGGCTGTAGTCCGCGGTCAGCAGCCCCTCAGAGCCCTCGCCGACGATGAACGCGCGGCGGATCCGCCGGCCCTCCTCGGTGCGGATCGGGATGTTCTGCAGGTTGGGATCGGTGGAGGACAGCCGCCCGGTCGCCGCGACGGTCTGGTTGAACGTGGTGTGGATCCGGCCGTCACCGCTCACCGACTTCAGCAGGCCGTCCACTGTGGACTTCAGTCGCGCGACGTCCCGGTGCCGCAACAGGTGCTCCAGCAGCGGGTGCTCGGTCTGCGCGTAGAGCCACTGCAGCGCGTCGGCGTCGGTGGTGTAGCCGGTCTTGATCCGCTTCGTCTTCGGCAGCGCCAGCTCGGTGAAGAGGATCTCCTGCAGCTGTTTGGGCGAGCCGAGGTTGAACTCGCGACCCACCACCGCGTACGCGGCCTGGGCCGCCGCCTTGACCTCGGCGGCGAAGTGCGCCTCCAGCTCGGACAGGTAGTGCGTGTCCGCGGCGATGCCGGCCTGCTCCATCCGGGCGAGCACGCCCAGCAACGGCAGCTCCACCTCGGCCAGCAACCGGGTGGACGCGTCCCCGTCGCGGGCCAGCTCGGCGTCGAGCGCGTCGGCGAGGTCCAGCGTGGCCCGGGCGCGCAGCATCAGGTTCTGCTCGGCCTCACCCTCCCCGCCGAGCCCGGCCAGGGTCAGCTGGCCGTCCTCCGGCGCGTCGACCCTCAGCTCCCGGTGCAGGTAGCGCAGCGCGAGGTCGACCAGGTCGTACGAGCGCTGGTCCGGCTTGGCCAGGTAGGCGGCGAGCGCGGTGTCACAGCTGACGCCCTCCAGGCTCCACCCGTGCGCGGCGAAGGCGAGCAGCGCGGGCTTCGCATCGTGCAGCACCTTGGGCCGGGCGGGATCACCGAGCCAGGCCGCCACCGCGGCGTCGTCGGCCGGGTCCAGGTTGGCCGGATCGAACCAGGCCCCGGCGCCACCGGCGGTGGCGACCGCGATCCCGGTCAGCGCGCCGGTGCCCCGGCCGAACGTGCCGGAGACGGCCACCCCGATCCGCTCGCCGCCGGAGGCGTGCGCACCGAGCCAGTCGGCCACCGCGCCCGGCCCGGTGAGCACCGACCCGGCCAGGTCGAAGCCGGCCTCCGCCTCAGGCTGCACCGCGTCGAGGTACTCGTACAGCCGATCCCGCAGGACCCGGAACTGCAGCGTGTCGAAGACCCGGTGGACCTCCTCCCGGTCCCACCCGGGCCACTCGACATCGGCCGGCGCAACCGGCAGCGACAGGTCGTCGATCAGCCGGTTGATCTCGTAGTTGCGCAGCACGCCGGCCAGGTGAGCCCGCAGGCTCTCGCCGGCCTTGCCCTTGATCTGGTCAACGTGGGCGACCACGCCGTCCAACGAACCGTACTCATTGATCCATTTGGCCGCGGTCTTCGGGCCGACCCCCGGTACCCCCGGCAGGTTGTCGCTGGACTCGCCGACCAGCGCGGCCAGGTCGCGGTAGCGCTCGGGGCCGACACCATAACGCTGGTGGACCGCGGCCGGGTCCATCCGGGTCAGTTCCGACACGCCCCGGATCGGATAGAGCACCATCACGGAGTCGCCGATGAGCTGGAACGTATCCCGGTCGCCGCTGCAGATCAGCACCTGCATGCCGGCGTCGCGGGCCTGGCCGGAGAGCGTGGCGATGATGTCGTCGGCCTCGTAGTTCTCCTTCTCCACCACCGGGATGCGCAGCGCGGCGAGCACCTCCTGGACGAGGCTGACCTGCCCGGCGAAGTCGGCCGGGGCGGACGACCGCCCGGCCTTGTAGTCCGCGTACTTCTCGGTGCGGAACGACCTGCGGGACACGTCGAACGCGACCACGACATGGGTCGGCTGCTCGTCCCGCAACACGTTGATGAGCATCGAGGTAAAGCCGTACACCGCGTTCGTGGGCTGGCCCGTGGTGGTCGAGAAATTCTCCACCGGCAAGGCGAAGAAGGCCCGGTAGGCCAGCGAGTGCCCGTCGACCAGGAGCAACCGCGCGGGCTTGTCCAACACAGCTGGCTTGTCCATCACGTCAACCGACTCTAGTCGGACCCCCCGACAGTTCCCGAGTACACACACGCTTGTACGGACGCCGTAGAGTCAACACGCCAATCCAGAGCGTACGGAGGGCCCGATGGACCGGCCGAGCGCCGCGCGGATCTACGACTACCTGCTCGGTGGTTCGTACAACTTCGCGGTTGATCGCGAGATTGCCGAGCAGCTGCTCGCGGTCGACCCGCGGATCCGCACCGCGGCCCAGGCCAACCGCGCGTTCCTGCGCCGGGCCGTACGACACCTGGCCGGCGCGGGGGTACGGCAGTTCCTCGACCTGGGCTCCGGCATACCCACGGTCGGAAACGTACACGAGGTCGCACAGCGGGCCGCGCCGGACGCGAAGGTCGTCTACGTGGACATCGACCCGATGGCCGTGGCGCACAGCCGGGAGATCATCGGCGCCGACCCGCACGTGGCGATCCTGCAGGCGGACGTCCGCGACCCCGGATCGATCCTGACCGACCCGGCGGTCCGCGACCTGATCGACTTCACCGCGCCGATCGCGATCCTGCTCGTCGCGTTGCTGCACTTCATCCCGGACTCGGACCGGCCGGCGGAGTTCATCGCCGAGTACCGGGACGCCGTACCGTCCGGCAGCTACCTGGTCATCGCGCAGGTGGCCCGCGTGGACCAGACGACCGCGGCGCAGGAGGAGGCCAAACGGGCCTATACCCGGGCCGTCCCGGTCACCCTGCGAAAAAGGGACGAGCTGCGGGTGCTGTTCGCCGGGTTCGACCTCATCGAGCCCGGCCTCGTCGAAGCGGCGCAGTGGCGACCCGAGTCGGCTGACGCGGTCGAGCTGATCGACCTGGTGCCGCAGCTGGCCGGTGTCGGAGTGAAACCCCAACCCTGAGGAGGTACCCGTGAACCGCCCCACCTGGGCACCGCCGGACGTGGACCTGGACCGGCCGAGCCCGGCCCGCATCTACGACTACATGCTCGGCGGCTCGCACAACTTCGCGGCGGACCGGCAGATGGCCGAGATGGTGCTCGCCGCGGCGCCGTTCATCCGGCCGAGCGCGCACGCGAACCGGGACTTCCTCCGGCGCGCCGTGCAGTACCTGGTGGGCGCCGGCATCACGCAGTTCCTCGACATCGGGTCCGGCGTGCCGACCGTCGGCAACGTACACGAGGTCGCGCAGCGCGCCGCGCCGGACGCCCGGGTGGTCTACGTCGACATCGATCCGGTCGCCGTCGCGCACAGCCGGGAAATCGTGGCGGGCAACGACCGGGTGGCGGTGATCCAGGCCGATTTCCGCCAGCCGCCGTCCATCCTGACCGATCCGGTGGTACGCACGACGCTCGACTTCGGCCAGCCGATCGCGATCCTGCTCGTTGGCCTGCTGCACTTCGTACTCGATGAGGATCATCCGGCGGACGCGATCGCCGAGCTGCGCGACGCCGTGGTACCCGGCAGCTACCTGGTGATCTCCCAGGTGTCCAGGCCCGCAGAGATCACCCCGGACCAGCGGGAGATGATGGAGCGGTACACCCGGGCGAACCCGGTGGCGATGCGCCCACCGGACGAGATCACCGCGTTCTTCGCCGGCTTCGAGCTGATCGAGCCGGGACTCGTCGCCACCGCGCGCTGGCACGCCGAGCCGGGCACCGCCGACGACGTTGAGCTGATGCCGTCCTACTCGGGCGTGGCGATCAAGCGCTAGGCGCCCGGCGGACCGGTACCGCGACCACGTGCCGGGAGGCCGGGTAGTAGCACGCGTGGTGCTGCGGCGTGCCGCCGAGCTGACCGAGCGCCGGTCGCTCCTGGACGCACATCGCGGTGGCGAACGGGCATCGCGGCGCGAACAGGCACCCGGCCGGCTCGGTACGTTCGTCCAGCGGCTCGGTCGGCACCAGCCGGTCCGGGCCGGGTTGCTCCAGGCCGTACAGCACCGGGATCGCGGAGAGCAGGCATTGCGTGTACGGGTGGACCGGATCGCCGAGCACGGTCTCCACCGGTCCCCGTTCGACAACGGTGC
>DASRRF010000683.1:0-4659 GCA_035695905.1 Micromonosporaceae bacterium
CGGCCCGGGCAAAGGAGTCCGCGATGTCCGGTGCGGCGTGCCGGACCGGATCGCCGATCCCGATGAGCCCCAACGGCGCAAGGCCCTGCGGCGAGGCGGGATCCGGGCCGGCGGATCCGGTCGTCGCGGCCACCGCGACCACCCGAAGGCCGGCCGCGGCCAGCCGGTGGGCGGCCTGCGTCGCGCCCCGCAGCTGCGCCGGGGTCGCGGTCACCAGCCCATCCACGAGTACGGCTTCCGGCGCGCCCTTGCACACCACGAGCCGATCACCGTCGGGGGTACGGTGCACCGTGGTCATCCGCCGGGTCGCCGGGTCGAACGGGTGCTCATCGACGCGCGGCCACGCGGCGCGCTCGGCGTGCGGATCGAGCCCGCAGCGGGCCGCGAACGCGACGAGTGCCGCCTCGAGCGGGTCGCCCATCGCTATCCACTGTGGATTGTCCACAGTAGGCGGTACGAGCGCGGCATCGTTGCACAGCAGCCCGGCCCGGGCCAGCCGGATCAGCGCGGCCGGGAACGGTACCTGGCACGGCCCCTGTGGCCCGACGATCTCCCCGGTCGGGGCGTACCCGGCACCGGACACCGCGTACTCGAACCCTTCCGCACTGACCACCCGCTGCACCGCCA
Source organism: Micromonosporaceae bacterium (assembly GCA_035695905.1). Taxonomy (GTDB): domain Bacteria; phylum Actinomycetota; class Actinomycetes; order Mycobacteriales; family Micromonosporaceae; genus EFPC-2. The sequence goes on from DASRRF010000683.1 coordinate 628, forward strand.
TCCGGCCCTCGGTCAGCGTGCCAGTCTTGTCCGAGGCGACCACGGTGACCGAACCAAGCGTCTCGACGGCGTGCAGGCGGCGGGGGATCGCGTGCTGCAGCGCCATCCGGCGGGCGCCCAGCGCGAGGGCGAGCGTGACGACCGCCGGCAGCGACTCGGGCACGGCGGCAACGACCAGGCTCACCGCGGTGATCGCCATGTCAACGACGGGCCGTCCGGCGAGCAGCCCCAACCCGAACACGGCCGCCGAGAGCAGCACCACCGCGGCACCGATGAACCGCCCCAGCGCGGCGAGGCGCCGTTGTAACGGTGTCGGGCCCGGGCGGGTCGTGGCCACCAGAGCGGCGATCCGGCCGAGCGCACTGGCCGGTCCGGTCCGTACGGCAGTGCCGGACGCCCGACCGGTGACCACGACCGTCCCGGCGTACGCCTCGTCTCCGACGGTCCGGGCCACCGGTAGCGACTCACCGGTGAGCGCGGATTCGAGCAGCTGCAGCCGGTACGCGTCGGTCAGCGCCACATCCGCCGGCACCACGTCGCCGGCCTGGAGTTGGACGAGATCGCCGCGGACCAGTTGGGTCGCCGGTACGACCAGGTCGACGCCGTCGCGCACCACCCGGGCGGCGGGCGCGGCGAGCCGGTCGAGCGCGGCGATCGCGCGATCCGCGCGCACCTCCTGGGTCACCCCGATCGCGGTGTTGACCACTACGACGAGCGCGATCACCAGCGTGTCCGGGACGTCGGAGAGCGCGGTGGTCACCGCGGCGGCAGCCAGCAGCAGCACCACGAGCGGGTCGGTCAGCTGCCGGAACACCCGGCCGGCCAGCCGCCGCGGGCGCGGCGCGGCGACGGCGTTCGGCCCGTCCGCGGCGAGCCGCCGCGCCGCCTGTGCGGACGTCAGGCCGGCGGTGCCGCGGTCAGCCGGCATATCAACCGGGGCCATGATGAGCGGACCAGCGCGCCGGGGCATGCCACACCGGCTACGCGGCTGCGGGGGCCATCGGCTCGAGCACCTCGGTGCGGATCGCGGAACCGGTCTCCGCGTCGAAGAAGTACGCGGCGGTCAGGTCGAGCCGCAGCGCCACGGTGTTACCGGCGGCGATCTCGGCCCTGGCGTCCACAGTGGCCGTCCACAGTGTCGTCAACGCGGTGTCGATGCCGGTCGCCGCGGCCGCGGCGGTCAGCTGCCCGGCGACGATCCGCAGCAGGGTGGACTTGCCGCAGCCGGACGGCCCGACCAGCACGACGAACTCGCCGTCCGCGATCGTCAGGTCCACATCCTCCAGCGCGACAGTGCCACCGGGGAACAGTTTGGTAAGTCTCGTCAGCTCGACCTCTGCCATGCCCCAAGCGTCGGCCACCCCGGGCAGCAGTCCCAAGTGGCGAACGACACCACCGGCCGGGACCTTCGGCACGCGGATCAGCCGGTGGCGACGAGCTTGCGGTGGCGCAGGTGGCCGGCGTCGTGGTGATGCGGGTGCACCACCGCGATCGGGCAGCGGGCCTGGTGCAGCAGCCGCAGGCTCACCGAGCCGAGCAGCAGGCCACGCAGCTCGCCCAACCCGCGCGAGCCGACGACCAGCAGCTGCGCGCCCTCGGACGCGGTGACCAGGGCCGAAACGGGCTCCTCAGAAACCACCCGATGGCTCACCCGCACCTCCGGGAACGCCGACCTCCAGCGCGCAGTGGCACGGCCGAGGCGCTGCCGCGCGATCCCCTCAACATCAGCCTGAACGGCGGACCGCGCCGGCGGGTACGCCCGCACGGCGGTCACCGGTACCTGACGCAGGGCCGCCTCCTCGATCGCGAACCTGGCGGCCAGGTTCGCCACCTCGGAGCCGTCAACACCCACGACGACGTGCCGGTACATGGTTGGTTCCGGGCGGTAATCGGGCGGTACGACGACGACCGGGCACTGTGCGTGCGTGGCGACGTGCCCGCTGATCGAGCCGAGCAGCAGGCCGGCGAATCCGCCGCCACCCCGCGTCCCGACCACCACCACGGCGGCCCGTGCGGACTCGTCGAGCAGCGCGATGCCGGCCGAGGCGGCCGCAACCTCGCCGCTGACCGGTACCTTCGGCGCCAGCTTCTGCGCCACCGCAACGGTGCCCCGGACCAGCTCTTCAGCCTCGCCGCGCAGATCGAGGGCGGGCAGCAGCCCGGCCGAGGCTACCGCCGCCGGCTGCGACAGGCCGTACACGACATGCAGCGCCGAACGGCGCAGGGTCGCCTCCTGGGCGGCCCACCGCAGCGCGGCCAGGCTCGCGGGCGACCCGTCCACGCCGACGGCGACGTGGCCCTGGACAGGAATCGGACTCATGCCGTCAGCGTCCCGCCCGGTGATGCCGCCGGCCAGGGCATTCCAGCCCGGTCGGGCCAGGACCTTCGCCCCTGCCGGCGGGGGTCCGCGGCGCCGAGGCTGGGTCTCAGGAGGGGGTGCCGATCCGTGACCGTTCTGCTGGAGTCCTTGGAGCCGCTGGTCGCCACGCTGCGCGCGGAGGGATACACCGTTGTCGGCCCGACCGTCCGGGGCGAGGCGATCGTCCTGGCGGAACTGGAGTCTGCCGCGGACCTGCCGTACGGCCGGGGCGTCGACCTGGCCCCTGGCGGTTACCGGCTGCGTGAGCGCGAGGATCGGGCGGCGTTCGGCCACGCGGCCGGCCCCCAGTCCTGGAAGACCTTCCTGCACCCACCGCGTACTCCACTGTGGACAGCACGGCGTGACCCGGACGGCGGATTCACCCCGACCGAGCCCGCGGAGAGGCCGCGGCGGCACGCATTCCTCGGTGTACGGGGTTGCGACCTGGCGGCGATCGGGGTACAGGATCGGGTACTCGGCGGCGCCGACGGCGGCTACGCCCGCCGCCGCGAAGGCGTGTTCGTCGTCGCGGTCAACTGCACGGAGCCCGGCGCCACCTGCTTCTGCGCGTCCACCGGCACCGGGCCCGGCGTCCCGACGGGTACCGCGGGCGGGTACGACCTCGCGCTGACCGAGCTCGTGGACGGCGAGCGGGTCCGCTACCTGGCGGTGCCGGGATCGCCGGCCGGCGAGCGCCTCGTCGCGACGCTGCCGCGGCGGCCCGCGGACCCGGGCCTGACCCGCCGGGCCCGCGACGAGGTCGCCGCCGCGGCCGGGCGGATGGGCCGGGAGCTGCCCGCCGTGGACCTTCGGGGGCTGCTCTCCGGCGCACTGGACGCCAAGCGGTGGGATGACACCGCCGCGCGCTGCCTGTCGTGCGGCAACTGCACGATGGTCTGTCCCACGTGCTTCTGCACCACCGTCGAGGACACCACGGACCTCACCGGTGACGTCGCCGAGCGGTGGCTGCGCTGGGACTCCTGCTTCGACCTGGACTTCTCGTACCTGCATGGCGGATCCGTACGGTCGTCGACCCGTAGCCGGTACCGGCAGTGGCTCACGCACAAGCTGGGCACCTGGCACGACCAGTTCGGCGAGTCGGGCTGTGTCGGGTGTGGACGGTGCATCGTGTGGTGCCCGGTGGGCATCGACCTGACCGAGGAGATCGCGGCCCTGGCTGAGGAGGCGGCGCCATGACGAGTACCCGTGAGCTGTTGGCGGAACACCCGTTCCTCGCCGGCCTGCCAGCCGGGTGGACCGACCGGCTGGCCGGAACCGTACGCCGGATCGGCTACCCGGCCAGCGACAGGATCTTCCACGAGGGCGGGCCGGCGGAGCATTTCTGGCTCATCCACACCGGCCGGGTGGCACTGGACATCCACGTGCCGGGGCGGGGCGATGTGCTCATCGAGACGCTCGGCCCGGGTGCGGTACTCGGCTGGTCGTGGCTGTTCCCACCGTACCGCTGGCACTTCGGGGCGGTTGCCGCCGAGCAGACCGGTACGGTGCAGTTCGATGCGGCGGCGGTGATGCGGCTGTGCCAGGACGATCCGCAGTTCGGGTTCGAGCTGTTGCACCGGTTCATCGGCGTCGTCGTCGACCGCCTGCAGACCACCCGGATCCGGCTGCTCGATCTGTACGGGTACCCGCCGTGATCCCGGTGCCTTACCGGG
>DASRRF010000684.1:0-7591 GCA_035695905.1 Micromonosporaceae bacterium
GCGCGGTGCCGAACACCCTGCCGAGGGCGACGGTGAGCAGGCTCGACGCGGCGTACGGGCGGTCGTTGACGTACCGGCCGAGGGAGAAGCCGTCGGGTGTGCGCTTCGACGGCCGGGCCAGCGCGACCGGGTCCACGTCGAGCAGCAGGGCCGCTGTGCAGCGCTCGTCGGTCGCCTCGGGATACCACACGTACGCGGTGCCGCCGGCGGTGTCGAAGGACTGCACCCGGTCGGGGTGCTTCACCAGGAGGTAGCCGAGATCGGTCGCCGGTCGGCGCGTGGTCGAGATGGTCAACAGCACACATTCATGCTGGCAGCCGGCCACAACCGGGTTTCGGGTATCGCCGAACCCGGGTGTCACAGCGGGTGTCACACGAAACGGGGAATCCCGGCATCGCAGACGCAACCGGCCGGTAACACATTCCCGCCGTATCGGGATGAAGAGGTGAACCAATTCAGCCCCCGGGGCTGAGCTCACCCCTTGGAGCGGACATGCGAACCACGCGTACCCGGATGTACCTGGCGGCTGGGTTGTCGGCAAGCACAGCCGTCGCCGCGGTCGCCGCCCTCGCGACCCCGTCGAACGCGGCCACCAACGACCCCCTGTACGCCAAACAGTGGGGTCTCACCCAGATCAACGCGTCGCAGGCGTGGGCGAAGAGCACCGGCGCCGGCGCCGTGATCGCGGTCGTCGACACCGGCGTCGATCTCAGCCACCCCGACCTGCAGGGCAAGCTCGTCACCGGCGCCACGTTCACCGGCTGTCCCAAGGGGCAGCGGCCGTGCGGCAACGGCGACTGGAAGGGCCCCGACGGCAACGGGGCGGCCGACGACGTACACGGCACGCACGTGTCGGGCATCGCGGCCGCGGCGACCGGCAACGGTATCGGGATCGCGGGGGTGGCGCCCGCCGCGAAGATCATGCCGGTGAAGGTGCTCGAAGCGGGCAGCGGCAGCTACGAGGACATCGCCGACGGCGTACGGTGGGCGACCGACCACGGGGCCGACGTGATCAACATGAGCCTGGGCGGGCTCGCCGGCACCCAGCTGCTGCCGCTGCTGGGCGTCGACACCACGCTCGCCGACGCGATCGCGTACGCGGTGGGCAAGGGCGTCGCGGTGGTGGCCGCGGCGGGCAACACCTCGACCCCGCTGTGCTCGGATCCGGCGTTCACCGACGACGTGATCTGCGTGGTCGCCACCGACCGCAACGAGCTGAAGTCCGCGTACTCCGAGTTCGGGATCAAGCCGGACCTCAACGTGGTCTCCGCGCCCGGCGGCGCCGGACTGGTCAACTGCGACGACGACGTCTGGTCGTCCGTACCGCAGGGCACCGGGTCCGACGCCTGCGGCCAGAAGAACTACGACGCGTTCGCCGGTACGTCTATGGCGACCCCGCACGTGGCCGGCGTGGCCGCGTTGCTGGCCGCCCAGGGACGCAGCCGGGCGGGCATCTACAACGCGATCCTCACCACGGCTCGTACTCCCGGGGCTCTGGCTCGTGGGGTCTACAACCCGGTGTACGGCTACGGCATCGTCGACGCCGCGGCCGCCGTCGCCGCGTAGGCAACGCTGAAAGGGGCAGCACGGGGCCGGTCCGCATCGCGGGCCGGCCCCGAGGCTTGCTACGGGCCGGGGTTCAGGCTGCGGCGGGCGGCGAGCGCCGCGACGATCTGGTGCAGGTCGGCGGGGGTCGTCGGGTTGAGCCCGGTGAGTTCGGCCGCGCGGCGCAACCGGTAGTCGACGGTGTTCGGATGCAGATGCAGCACCGAGGCGGTACGCCGCCGGCTGAGCTGCTGCTCCACGAACACGCTCAGCGTCTCCAGCAGCTCCCGCTTGGTGTCCAACGGGGACAGCAGCGCGGCGAGCTCCGCCCGCGCGGGCGTATCCCGGGTGAGCTGGTATTCCAGTAACACGTCCGCCAGCCGGTACAGCCCCGGCGGCTTGCCGAACTGGCGTACCACGTCGAGCACCTCGCGGGTCTGCTGCGCGGCGTCCTTGACCTGCGCCGGCGCGGCCGTGGCGACCGCGGCGGTCACCGGCGCGCCGGCGGCTTCGGTCAGCCGGGGCAGCAAGCCGGCCAGACCTTCGGGGTCCGCCTGGCTCGCCAGCCCGTGGTGGCTCGCCAGCCCATGCTGGCTCGACCTGTGCGCCTGGTCCAGCTGGCTCGCTCGGGGTGCCCGGTCGGGCTGACCCGTTCGGGGCGCCGGATCCCGTCGGCCGGCTGGAATCGGCAGCAGCACCAGGCCGCCGGCCGGTTCCAGCGCGGTGAGCACGGGTGTGCCGGCGTACTGCTCGAGGGCGGCGTGCAGTCGGCGTACCCGGCGGCGGGCCGCGATGGCGCCGTCGACACCGGGGGTCTCCGGTCCGGGGTCGACCGCCAGGGCCAGCACGCGGTAGTGCAGCGGCGCGGGCAGGTCGCCGAGGCCGTACCCCTCGACGCCGGGGTCGCCGCGCAGCAGCGCCGCCAGCATCGCCCGGTGGGACTGCCGCTCGGTGTCGACCACCGTGTCCCACTCCTCGAGGTACGCCGCCGAGACCGCCGCGGTGATCACCTGCAGCCACCCCATCAGCAGGTCGCTCACCGCGACGAGGTCCGGCAACTCCTCGGGCCCTGCCTCGGCCACCATGTCCTGCCACACCATCCGGGCCACCGAGTGGTACGCCGTCAGCAGCGCCGGCAACGGGATCCGCTCCTGGGCCCGCCGCGCCGCCGACGCCGTGATCTCGGCCAGCTCCTCCGGTGCGGGCAGCCGGCCCTCGCGGGCGACCCGCAGCGCCATCTGCAGGCTGTAGCCGGTGATCGTGGTGATGTCGTCGGCGAGCTCCTCCGCGGGCAGCCGGCCGTACACCGGGACCTCGTCGGCCAGCCGCCGCACCAGCCGCGGCGCCAGCCCGGGGAGGCTGCGCGCCAGCCGGTGCAACAGCGGCGAATCGCCGAGCGGCGTCCTCCGGTCGGTCACCAGCCGCACTATGCCAGCTAGATCAGTACGGCGCGGGCCGCACTTCGATCGTCAACCCGGGGCTGTACGGGATGCGACGCGCCACGTCGAGCGCGTCGTCGAGATCGTCGCAGTCGACCAGGTACAGCCCGCCGATCTGTTCCCGGGTCTCGGCGTACGGGCCGTCGGTGACCTGGTCGGCGAAGGTGCCGAGTCCCGGGCGTGACGCATCGAGGGAGTCGGCACCTTCGGTGTAGCGGCGTACCACCGTGGCGGTGGAGCTGGCCTCCAGGCCGGCGCCGGTGACCAGCTTGCCGGCGGCGCGCAGGCCGGCGGAGAACTCGCCGTGGGCCGCGACGATCCGCTTGAGCTCGTCCTCGCCGGCGGCCTGCTCGGCCGGTTCGTCGCCGTACAGCAGGAACAGGTACCTCATGCGTGACCTCCTTGATCGCCATTCTTACGGCGATGACGAACGGGGGAGCCCGAAATCGACACCGGGAAGGACTTTCGGCCCCACTTATCCGGCGAGTTCCCCGCAACGCTGTCGAACCGGACAGCCGCGCACTGTCGTGTGACGGACAGTCTTGGCCCTGTCACACAGTGCCGGCGGGACCGTACGAGACGTCGCGGGGGCGCAGCGCAGGCAGCACCCCCATTCCACGGTTGGAGGTGACCGCCGTGTACGACAAGCCGGCACTCGGCGGGCTCGGAAAGATGATCGCGGCGGCGGTGTTGACCGCCGGAGTGCTCGCGATTCCCGCCTCGGCAGCGCCCTCGGGACCATCGGAGCAGCAGCTCCGGATGATGTCGCAGGGCGCCCTCATCAACTACTACGCCCGGCACCCGGAGGCCGCGCCGCAGCAGCTCCGCACGCTCGCCACGGCCCTCGCGCACCGCGGCGAGCTCAAGGCGCAGCCGGGGGCACGCGCCAGCCAGTTCCCGATGAGCGGGGACCTGTTCAACAACGACACCCTCGGGCTGCCGCAGAACGAGGAGTCGGTGGCCCGGTGCCGTACCAACCAGAACCTGGTCCTGTCCGGGACCAACGACTTCCGTGGCCTGCTGAATCCGTCGTTCAACTTCACCGGGTGGCACTACTCCACCGACGGGGGGCAGAGCCTCTTCAAGGAGGGCCTGCTGCCCGGCATCGAGTTCGACGGCTTCGCCCCGGTGCCGTCTCAGGGCGACCCCGTGGCGGCCTTCGACTCCACCTGCGCCTTGTACATGGCCGACCTGAACATCGGAGAGTCGGACGGCACCTTCGTCAGCGCCATCGGGCTCTACCAGACGATCCCGGAGACGCTGGCCGGCTGTCCCGGCGGTGACGACCCGACCTGCTGGCCGGGCCGGCGGTTCGTCGCGGTGGACACGACCGGCACCCACTTCCTCGACAAGCCCTGGATGTACGTCGGGGTCAGCAACGGTCAGACCGTGGTGTGGGTGACGTACACCGACTTCGACTTCGAGGCCGGCACCAGCACCATCAAGGGGGTCCGGTGCGACGCCTCGCTGGTCGACTGCACCGACCCGATCGACATCAGCGTCGGCGACCCGTTGACCCAGTTCAGCGACGTCACGATCGGCCCGGACGAGCGTACGTACGTGACCTGGGTCGAGATCCTGCTGGGGCCGGAAGGGCAGCAGACGTTCAGCATCAAGCTGCGGGTGGCCAACAGCGGCAGCACCAGCTTCGGACCCGAGCGGGTGGTGTGGAACGAGCTGACGCCGATCCCGTTCGGCGGCTTCCTCAACGCCAACGACTTCCGGGTGGCGACGCAACCGAAGAGTGAGGTGAAGCTGGTCGGCGGCAACCCCCGGGTGTTCGTGATCTGGGAGTCCTGCCAGGCTCGGCCGCTCGGCGTCGCCTGCGAGAACTCCCGGATCAAGCTGAGCTACTCCGACAGCTTCGGCGCCGGGTGGACGCAGCCGAAGGTGATCTCGGCCGGCGGCAACAACTACTTCGGCACCATCAACTCCAACCGCGGGAGTACGAACCTGGCGGTGGCGTACTGGACCAGCCGGATCGACACGGTGTTCACCAACCGGCAGTACCTGGAGCTGGTCACGCTGTCGGGCGGCGGTTCGGTGGTGAAGCGGCAGATCCTGAACTCGCCGGGCAACGAATCGGAGGCCGACCCGTTCCTGGGTGGGTTCTTCATCGGCGACTACATCGAGGTGACCGCGCAGGGCGGGGTGGCGCTGGTCGCCTTCAACGCCAACTACCGCAAGGAGGTGCTCGGGCTCGACGACGGGATCCCGGTGCCGCAGCAGGACAACTACCTGGTGCGCGCCACGATGTGAGCCGCGACCGGCGTGGGTGCGCCGGAAGCCAGACCGGCGCACCCCGCCGCTAGATCCAGCGGGAGCCGAGCCACATCCGGGCGTGCCAGGCGGCGTAGCTCATCGGCTCGCCGACGTAGATCGGGTAGAAGTACATGAAGCACAGGCCGACCACGGCGAGGTAGAACGCGACGGCGATCGTACCGAGGGCGCGGCGGGTCGGGTCGGCGTCGCGGGGGCCGATCACCATGCCGAGCACCATGGTGACGGCGAGCACCAGGAACGGCAGGCTCGGCAGCGCGTAGAAGAAGAACATCGTGCGGTGGTCCAGCTCGTACGGGAACCACGGCAGGATGCCGGTCGCCGCGGCGGCCAGGATGGTCCAGGCGCGCCAGTCACGGCGGCTGATCGCATACCAGGTGATGCCGACCAGGGCCGGGATGAAGCTCCACCACAGGATCGGCGTACCCAGCAGCAGGATCTCCGCGGCGCAACTGGCCGCACCGCACGGCCCCGCGTCCGACCAGTAGTACGCCACCGGCCGGCCCAACAGCAGCCACTGCCACGGCCAGGACTGGTACTGGTGGGTGGCAGTCAACGTGGTGTGGAAGCCGTACGCCTGGGCGTGGTACTCGTACAGGTTGCGCAGGGCGCCGAGCACCGGCCATTCGGCGTGGCCCTGGTCGCGCAGCCAGTGCCGGAAGGTGGCGTGGTCGTCGGCGAACCAGCCCGACCACGAGGCGAGGTACGTGGCGAGCCCGATCACCCCGAACATGAACATCCAGCTGGCGAGCACGCTGAGCCGGTCGGTGCTCCACCGCAGGTGTCGCGGTACGCCGGCGGCGCGCTGCGTACTGAACTCCCAGACCGCGAGCAGCACGATGAACAGCACGATGTACCACAGCGCGCTCCACTTGACCGCCAGCGCGCAGCCGGCCAGGACCGCGGCGGCGATCCGCCACCACGGCCGGCCGAAGTCGGGTTGCCGCCTGGCCGGGTTCAGCCCCCGCTCCAGCGCCGCCAGCCACTGGGTGCGGCGGGAGTCCCGGTCGATCAGCAGACACGCGAACGACGCCAGGATGAAGGTCATCAGGAAGATGTCCAGCAGCGCCGTACGGCTGGAGACGAAGTGCATCCCGTCCAGGGTCATCAGCAGGCCGGCGACGCAGCCGAGTGCGGTGGAACCGAACAGCCGTCGGCCGACGCGTACCAGGATGATGATGCTGACCACGCCGGCGACCACCGACGCGAACCGCCAGCCGAACGAGTTGAAGCCGAACAGCCGGATCCCGATGCCGATCAACCACTTGCCCAGCGGCGGGTGCACCACGAACTTCGGAGAGTTCTTCTCCAGGTCCCACTCGGTGCCGTGGACGAACATACTCTGGCCTTCGTTGGCGTAGTACGTCTCGTCGAAGATGATCTGGTCGGGGTGCGCCAGGCTCACCAACCTGATGACCGCCGCCACCACGGCGATCAACCCCGTCCACCACCAGGACGCGCCGCCGTCGTACGGCAGCCGGGAGGCGAGCCGGAGCCGTACCTCCTCCGACAGGCTGGCACGGGCAGGCGCGGGCGCACCCGGCGCGGGTGCTTCATCGAGCGTCGTCGCAGTCGCGGCCACCCGGAGATCGTAGGCTGCCTGGCAAGCCCTGGTGTGACGGAGGTAGCTCGTTGGCGCAGCCCGACGGCATGTTGATCTTGCTAGGTGCGCCGCTCGGCAACCCGGCCGACGCGTCGCCGCGGTTCGCCGAGACGCTGCGCACCGCCCAGATCGTCGCGGCCGAGGACACCCGCCGGCTGCAGCGGCTCGCCGCGGACCTGGGCATCACCCTGTCGGGTCGCGTGGTGTCGTACTTCGAGGGCAACGAGGCACGGCGTACCCCGGAGCTGGTGGCGGCGCTGCAGGACGGGGCGACGGTCGCGGTGGTCACCGACGGCGGCATGCCGAGCGTGTCCGACCCGGGGTTTCGGCTGGTCAGGGCCGCGGTGGAGGCCGGCGTACCGGTGTCGGTGGCGCCCGGGCCGAGCGCGGTCACCACCGCGTTGGCGATCTCCGGGCTGCCCTGTGACCGGTTCTGTTTCGAGGGGTTCCTGCCCCGCCGCGGCGGCGACCGCCGCCGCCGGCTGGCCGAGCTGGCAGCCGAGCCCCGCACCCTGGTCCTGTTCGAAGCGCCGCACCGGATCGCCGCCACGCTGGCCGACCTGGCTGCCAGCTTCGGCACCGAGCGCCCCGCCGCGCTCTGCCGGGAACTGACCAAGACCTTCGAGGAGGTACGCCGCGGCACGCTCGCCGATCTCGTGGCCGGCGTCGAGTCCGACCCGCCCCGAGGCGAGATCACGCTCGTGGTCGGCGGCGCCCCGCCCGT
>DASRRF010000685.1:0-2173 GCA_035695905.1 Micromonosporaceae bacterium
TGACTCTGCCCCGAAACGGTGGGCAGAGCAGTAGGCCTCATCGAGGTTGCCCCGCCCTTCGGAGTAGCGTCAGCGCATGTCCTTCCTGGCCGATCTCACGGCCCTGGTCGAGGTGGAGTCACCGTCGGCCGATGTCGCGGCCACCGCGGCCTGCGCCGAGGTCGTTGCCGATCTGGGGGTACGCAGCACCGGCGCCGACCCGGAGCGGCTGGTGGTCGACGGGCGGATCCACCTGCGCTGGCGCTTCGGCACCGGGGTTCCCCGCGTGGTGCTGCTCGGCCACCTGGATACTGTCTGGCCGGTCGGTACGTTGGCCCGCTGGCCGTTCACCGTGGACGATGGCCGGGCTACCGGTCCGGGTGTGGTGGACATGAAGGCCGGCCTGGTCCAGCTCTTCGCCGTACTGTCCACATTGGACTCACTGGACGGGGTGGCGGTGCTCGTCACCTCGGATGAGGAGATCGGCTCGCCGAGCTCGCGGGCGCTGATCGAGGAGACCGCGGCGGGCGCGGCGGCGGCGCTGGTACTGGAGCCGAGCGCGGGCGGAGCGCTGAAGACCGCGCGGAAGGGTACCGCCGCGTACCGGCTGCGGGTGACCGGGCGCGCGTCGCACGCCGGACTCGCACCGGAACAGGGCATCAACGCCGGGGTGGAGCTCGCGCACCAGATCCTCGCGATCGCCGCGCTGGGCGACCCGGGCGCCGGCACCACGGTCACCCCGACCGTCGCCGCGGCCGGTACGACCAGCAACACGGTGCCGGCCGCGGGCTCGCTCGCCATCGACGTACGCGCGTTCGACCCCGCCGAACTGGTCCGGGTCGGTGCGGCCATCCGCGAGCTGCGCCCGGTGTTGCCCGGGGCGGTGCTCACCGTGGACGGCGGGCCGAACCGGGCACCGCTGCCGGCCTCAGCGTCGGCAGGGTTGTTCACCGTCGCCGAGCTGGTCGCCGCGGAGTCCGGCCTGGCCCCGCTGCGCGGCGAAGCCGTCGGCGGCGGTTCGGACGGCAACCTGACCGCGGCTATCGGCGTACCCACGCTGGATGGTCTTGGGGCGGTGGGCGGTAACCCGCACGCGGAGGGTGAGTGGGTCGACCTGACCGCGATGCCCGACCGGGTGACGCTGGTCGCGGCGCTGGTCCGGCGGCTGCTCCGCTGATCGTGTTGGCCAGGCGACCGTAGGCTGGGGGAATGCCCGATACCCCGGCGGTCAGCGAGCTGCGGCTGGTGGTCACCACCGCGGACTACGACGCCGCGCTGCGGTTCTACCGCGACGTGCTCGGCCTCGGTCAGCGGGCGGCCTTCGCGTCGCCGGACGGCGGGCAGGTGGCGATCCTCGAAGCGGGCCGGGCCACGCTGGAGCTCAGCAACCCGCGCAACGCCGCCTACATCGACGAGGTCGAGGTCGGTCGCCGGGTAGCCGGGCCGATCCGGGTCGCCTTCGAGGTCGCCGACTCGCCCGCGGCCGCGCGCGCGCTCGAAGCGGCCGGTGCGACGGTCATCGCCGCACCCACCCGTACCCCGTGGAACTCGGTCAACGCGCGGCTGGCGGCACCGGCGGACCTGCAGCTGACGCTCTTCTCCGGGCCGGCCGATGGGGCGGACGAGGCCGCCGCACTCGCCCGCGACGCGGCCGACCGGCAGGGCCTGCGCATAGCCGAGCTGCGGGAGCTCGCCGATCTGAACGAGGCCGCGGCGTTGCTGCAGGCGATCTGGCGCGCCGACACGCCGGACCAGGTCGTGTCGGCGGATCTGATGCGGGCCCTGGCCTCCTCGGGCAACTACGTGGTTGGTGCGTTCCGCGGCGACAAGCTCGTTGCCGCGACGGTCGCCTTCTTCGGCGCCGGGCACCTGCACTCACACGTCACCGGGGTGGATCCGGCGGCTCAGCGCGGCGGCGTCGGGTACGCGCTGAAACAGCACCAGCGGGCCTGGGCGCTGGCCCGGCGGATCACCGAGGTGCGCTGGACCTTCGATCCGCTGGTGCGCCGTAACGCGTACTTCAACCTGCACAAGCTCGGCGCGTTGCCGGTCGAGTACTTGACCGAGTTCTACGGCGAGATGACCGACGGGATCAACCTCGGCGACGCGAGCGACCGGCTCTATGTCGGCTGGCAGCTCGGTTCACCCCGGGCGCAGGCCGCCGCCCACGGCGAACCCGGCGACGTGGATGCTA
>DASRRF010000686.1:0-7649 GCA_035695905.1 Micromonosporaceae bacterium
TTCCTGGCCTGGAGGGCGTTATCGCCTTCGAGACCGAGATCGCCGAGCCGGACAAGGAGGGCGGGGCGCTGCGCTATCGCGGCGTTGACATCGAAGATCTGATCGGCAGCATCTCGTTCGGGAACGTGTGGGCGCTCCTGGTCGACGGGAAGTTCGGACCCGGGCTGCCGCCGGCCGAGCCGTTCCCGGTGCCGGTGCACTCCGGCGACATCCGGGTCGATGTCCAGTCCGCGGTCGCGATGCTCGCCCCGTACTGGGGCCTGGGCCAACTGCTCGACATCTCCGACACCCAGGCGCGCGAAGACCTCGCCCGGGTATCGGTCACCGCGCTGTCGTTCGTCGCGCAGTCGGCCCGTGGGCTGGGGCTTCCCGCCGTACCGCAGAAGGAAATCGACAAGGCCGCGACCATTGTGGAGCGCTTCATGAAGCGCTGGCGGGGGGAGCCGGACCCGCGTCACGTCAAGGCGGTCGACGCGTACTTCATCTCCGCCGCCGAGCACGGCATGAACGCGTCCACGTTCACCGCCCGCGTGGTCGCCTCCACCGGTGCCGACGCGGCGGCCTGCATCTCGTCCGGGATCGGCGCGCTGAGCGGCCCGCTGCACGGCGGAGCACCCTCGCGCGTCCTGCACATGCTGGAGGACGTCGAGCGGACCGGCGACGCCGAGGGTTACGTACGCGGCGTACTCGACCGGGGTGAGCGGCTGATGGGCTTCGGGCACCGGGTCTACCGGGCCGAGGACCCCCGGGCCCGGGTACTCCGGCGGACCGCCCGCGAACTGGGTGCCCCCCGGTTCGAAGCCGCCGAGGCGCTGGAGAAGGCTGCGCTGGCCGAGCTGCACGCCCGCAAGCCGGACCGGATCCTCGCCACCAACGTGGAGTTCTGGTCCGCCGTGGTACTCGACTTCGCCGAGGTGCCGGCGCACATGTTCACGTCGATGTTCACCTGCGCCCGGGTGGCCGGTTGGAGCGCGCACATCATGGAGCAGAAGGGGCTTGGCCGGCTGGTACGCCCATCCGCCCACTACACCGGCCCCGGCCCCCGCAAGCCCGACACGGTCGAAGGCTGGGAATCCATCCCGCACTAGCCCGCCCTGTCCCTCACCCCCTCCCGCCCGCGCCTCCTCCCCAAGATCGGCACAACTTTCAGAATGTCGCGGCATCCGGTTCCGCCGGATACCGCGACTTTCTGCATCCCGCAGCAAGGCGTGGACCCGGCTGCGCCAGGACGTGTACGCGGACGCCCGGCTGGATCGTGATCACGAGCTCGCCTGTCGCGCGGTCGCGCTGCGGCTGCCGCCAGGCGTCGCGATCGCCGGACCGTCCGCGGCGTACCTGCACGGCATCGAGTTCGCCGCGGGGTACCGGATCCGGTTCACGTGATCGCGCACCCGGAGACCAGGGTCGGACCGCAGATCGGCTTGCGGGTGCACGCGCTGTGCGTGGCGCCCTCCGAGACTATTGTCCAAGGTGGACAGTGCCGCACCACACCGGCGCGTACCGCGTGGGACGTCGCGGGCGGGCTCACGACCGTAGGAGCGGTGACCATCATCGATGGCCTACTCGGTCGCGGGCTGGTCACCCCGGCCGCGTTGGACGCCATGGTGGATGCGTACGCCGGGCAACGCGGCAGCCGGCAAGCGGCGTGTGCGTTCGACCTCGCTGACGGCCGGGCGCAGTCTCCGCCGGAGTCCGTACTGCGGGTCCGGCTTGTGCTGGCGGGCTTACCCTGGCCGGTACCGCAACGCCCGGTGCGCCTGCCGTCCGGAGTCGTCGTGCACCCCGATCTCCCGTGGCCCGAGTACAAGGTCGCGGTGGAGTACGACGGGCATTGGCACGCGGACACCGACCAGCTGCACCGGGACCGGCGGCGGCTCAACCAGCTCACCGCGGCCGGCTGGCTCGTACTGCACGTCACCAGCCGGCGGCTGAATCGGGACTTCGGTGGCGTACTGCGCGAGGTCCGATCCGCCCTCGTGGCACGCGGCTGGCGCCCATCGAACCCAAGGTCGTCACAACTTCGTGGAAGTCGGGCCTACCGGGACAGCGCGTAGGCCCAACCTTCAGGAAGTTGCGCCGGGCGGCTTGCAGCGCCGGGCAGCGGGCGGCCGGCGGGCGGGCCCGCGGCGCGGGGGCGGGAGCGGCGGCTACTACGGATGGTGGCGTGACCACTCCATGACAGACGGTACACACAGGACAAGTCGCGCACGAGACCGCATAATGCGAGCGAGTCACTCGCATTGGCGAGGACCTTCCCTCTACTACGGGGAGAACGCATGAAGCTCACGTTCATCCGCAAGACCGTGCTGTCGGGCGATACCAACTGCCCGTCTCTCTACCGGACCGATCGTGGCACGTTCGTCGTGCAGGGTTGGCGGGTTACCGACCCGGATGCCTTGGCACAGTTGGACATACCCGGCCACGAGACCGTGGTCGAGGTGCCCGCGGATGTGCTCGCGGAGATCGCGAGGAGCCAGTAGCCAGATTGTTTCCGGGAAGGGCGGCGCATGCCTGCGCCGCCCTTCCCGCGCATGCCTGCGCCGCCGGTCCCGCGGAGCGAGACGGAAACCCGACGAAGATCAAACCGTAAACCTTGATGCAATCTGGACCACTTCCACTCATGATGATGATCATGCGGAAGATCTTTGTCATCACCAGCGGGCTGGTCCTGCTCGACGTGGTCCTGCAGTTCTACTTCGCCGCGGTAGGCGCGTTCACCCGGCCGCAGACCAACCACTCGTTCGCGCTACACGCCACAAACGCCACGGTGATACTCCTGCTACCGCTGCTCAACACGCTGGTCGCGGCGCTGGCCAAGGCGGGCGGGCGGACCATCGCGCTCGCCGCGCTGCCGAGCCTGCTGGTCGTGGTGCAGATCCTGCTGTTCGTCATCGCCGCCCTGTTCATCCCCGAAGGCGCCGCCAAGGACGCGGACGGCGTCCCGCTGAACAGCACCACCGGCGCCCTCGTCGTACTCGGCTTCCACGCGCTCAACGGCCTGGCGATCCTCGGCGTCTCCGGGACCGTGCTGGCCCGCGCCCGAGCGCTCGCGGCAGCCGCTGTGCCCGCGCAGGCCGTCGCGGCGTGACGGCCCTGCTGCTCGGCCTGGACACGCTGCTCGCGGTGGCCTGCGCCGGGCTATGGCTCGGTGCCGGCGTGATCGCGGTCACCACCGGCGACTCCGCGGGCGCGGCGCGCTCCCGGCGTACCGCCACATGGCTGGCCGGCGCGGCACTGGCCGCGACGGCCGCACGGATCCTGGTTGTCGCCCTGCTGGCGGGGGCGGGTTGGTGGTTCGTCGAGGACCGGTTGCTCCTCGGGCTGCCACTCGTGGTGGTCCCGGCGGTCGTGGCGGTCGCCGTTGCCGTCCCGCGCCTGCGCCACGCGGGGCTGGCCGCCGTCAGCGAGTCGCGGGTCGCCGCGCTCCTGCTCATCACCGGGTACGGCGCAGCCGCGGCTCTGGTAGACGTTTTCGTACTCGGGTACCCGGTGTCCGCCGCGGGAGCGTCCACATTGGTGGTTGTGGTGGCCGCGCTCGCCGCGCAGACGCTGCCGATCGGTAGGCGCTGGCGGGCCGGCGTCGCCGGCGTCGCGGTCCTCGCGGTGCTCGGATCGGTAGGCGCCGCTTGGTGGTCGAGCCGGCCGGCGGATCGACTGTCCATGGTGGACCATTCACATCATGGCGGGGTGTCCGTCGCCTCGCTGCGCGGGCCGGCCGGGGGCGCGGCCCGCCAGTTCACCCTCACCGCGCAGCACGCGCGGATCAACTCGCGCGACGCTCTCACGTTCGACGGCACGCTACCCGGCCCCGAGCTGCGGGTGACCCAGGGCGACACCGTCGAGGTCACCCTGCGGAACAAGGACATCGCCGACGGGGTCACCATCCATTGGCACGGGTACGACGTGCCGAACGGCGAGGACGGTGTGGCCGGACTGACCCAGGACGCGGTACCCGTCGGCGGCGCGTTCACCTACCGCTTCGTCGCCAAGGATGCGGGGACCTACTGGTACCACTCGCACCAGCGGTCGCACGAGCAGGTACCCGCCGGACTGTACGGATCGTTCGTGGTCACCCCGCGGGATCCGGGCCCCGGGCTCGATCTCAGCGTCCCGGTACACACGGCGGGCGGCACGACCCTGTTCGGCGCGGTCGACGGCATCGGCCGGCGTACCGTCCCGGCGGGTACGCCGGTACGCCTGCGGCTCATCAACACCGACGACTCGCCGCACCGGATGGTGTTGCAGGGCACCGAGTTCCGCCTCTCCGCGCTGGACGGGGGTGATCTGCACGAGCCCGGACCGGTGTCCGGCAAGGCGATCCGGGTACCCGCCGGTGGCCGGGCCGACCTGACGTTCCCGATGCCGGCGACACCGGTGTGGCTGACCGCGGACGGCAACAACGCTCGGGGTGTGGCGCTGACCGCGGACGGCGCAACGGCGGCACCGCCGCCCGCGGTGGGCTGGCCGGAACTGGACATCATGGGGTACGGCACGCCGGCGCCGACCGGCATGGACGCGGGCCACGTCGACCGGGCCGCCACCCTGGTGCTCGACCGGCAGGTGCGCTTCCTTGACGGGCTGCCGCGGTTCGCGTACACGGTCAATGGTTCGGTCTTTCCCCGGATTCCCCCGATCGAGGTACGGGAGGGCGAGCTGCTCAAGCTGACGGTGGTCAACCGGGGCACCGACACGCACCCGATGCATCCGCACGGCCACCACGTACTCGTGTTGTCCCGCAACGGAGTCCGGCCATCCGGCAGTCCACTGTGGCTGGACACGTTCGACGTGCGACCGGGCGAGGTGTGGGAGGTGGCGCTGCGCGCGGACAACCCGGGGCTGTGGATGAGCCACTGCCACAACCTGGACCACGCGGCGAACGGGATGACGCTGCACCTGGCGTACATCGGCGTCAGTACGCCGTACACGATGGGAAGCGCCACCGGCAACCACCCTGAGTGACCCGATCCCGCGGTTGCGTGCGACCATCGGCGAGTGGCCGACATGACCAGCATCCGGATTCCTGACGACCGCAAGCCCGCCGACGGCCGGTTCGGCTGCGGGCCGAGCAAGGTCCGCCCGGAGGCGGTGGACGCCCTGCGCCGCGTGGCCACCTCGTACCTCGGCACCTCGCACCGGCAGCGGACGGTACGCGCCGAGGTCGCCCGGCTGCGCCGCGGCATCGCCGCGCTGTTCGAGCTCCCCGACGGGTACGAGGTCGTCCTCGGCAACGGCGGTACCACGGCGTTCTGGGAGGTTGCGACGTTCGGACTGATCCGCAGCCGGGCCCAGTTCGCGTCGTTCGGCGAGTTCGGAGCGAAGTTCGCGGCTTCGGTAACCGCCGCACCGTTCCTGGACGCACCGACCGTACGGGCGGCCGAGCCGGGTACCGCGCCCTCGCTGGTCGCCGAGGCCGGGGTGGATGCCTACTGCACGCCGCAGAACGAGACCTCCACCGGCGTTGCGGTGCCGGTACGCCGGGTGCCGGGCGTGGACGCCGGTGCGCTGATGCTGCACGACGCGACCTCGGCCGCGGGTGGCGTCGAGGTGGACGTACGGGAGTCCGACGCGTACTACTTCGCGCCACAGAAGTGCTTCGCGTCCGAGGGCGGGCTGTGGATCGCGGTGCTGTCCCCGGCCGCGGTGCAGCGGGCGTACGCGATCAAGGAGTCCGGCCGGTACATCCCGGCCTTCCTCGACCTGGTCACCGCGATCGAGAACAGCCGGCAGGAGCAGACCTACAACACCCCGGCCCTGGCGACCATCTTCCTGGCCGCGGAACAGACCGAATGGGTACTCGGCAACGGCGGCCTCACCTGGGCCGCCAAGCGCTGCGCGGAGAGCGCCGGAGTCCTCTACGGCTGGGCCGAGCGTTCCGCGGTCGCGCACCCGTTCGTGGCCGACCCGGCGTTGCGTTCCACGGTTGTCGCGACGATCGACTTCGAGCCTTCCGTGGACGCGGCGGCGCTGGCGAAGGCGTTGCGGGCCAACGGGATCGTGGACACCGAGCCGTACCGGAAGCTGGGCCGCAACCAGCTGCGCATCGCGCTTTTCCCGGCGATCGAGCCTGCCGATGTGGAGGCGTTGACCGGCTGCCTCGATTTCGTCATCGCACACATGTGACACGGCGTTTCGCGCCCACATCGCGGTGCGGTTCGGCGTACGGTGTCCCGAAGACACCGCGGCGTGGTGTCCGCAGCCGCATGGTTGGCCGGGACGCGCCACGGCGGGGCAACAATGCGGGACGGAGGCATGCGGGATGCGGCCGGTACGCTTCGTCGCCCTCTCCGAGGACGGCCAGGCACTGGTCCTGGCCGACGAGGTGGGGCGGCTGCTTGCGCTGCCCATTGATGAGCGGGTCGGCGCCGCGGTTCGCGGGGATCGTACGTCGAACACCGCCACGCTGACCGTCTCCGTCGCGTCGAACGACGCCCAGGCGCTCTCCCCGCGGGACATCCAGGCGCGCATCCGGGCCGGCGAGTCCGCCGATGAGGTGGCCCGGATCGCCGGTGTACCGGTGGACCGGGTGCTCCGGTACGCCGGGCCGGTGCTGCAGGAGCGGGCAATGCTCGCCCAGCACGCACGGCGTACCAAACTCAGGTCCTCGGACAAGGGTGCCTCCCTGGCCGAGGTGGTGGACGGCCGGCTGGCCCAGCACGGCATCGACACCGAGAAGATCTCCTGGGACGCGTACCGGCGTGACGACGGCACCTGGCGGATCGTCGCGACCTGGCCGTCCGGCAAGGCGACCGCGCAGGCGATCTGGGAGCTGGACAAGACCCGCCAGCAGGTGATGCCGCACGACGACATGGCGCAGTACCTGTGCGCCGAGCGGCCGACCCAGGTCCTGGGACAGGACGTACCGGCCGGTCGCAGCGGCCACGGGCTGCCCGGGTCCACCCGCGAGCGGTCGACCGAGAGCACCCGCCGCGAGTCCCGCTCCGGCCGCGACCCGATCCGTTCGGGCCGCGACGCGCTGCTCGCCTCGCTGGACCGTCCGCTGGGCAACTCGGGCGGACGCGGGCTCGACCCCGCCCAGCCGGTGGCGCCCCGCTCCGGCGGTGCCGCGGCACTGCTCGGCAGCGGTACCGGCTCGGCCTTCGAGGACGACCCCGACCTGCCCAAAGAGGTCCCCGCGGTGCCGTCGCTCGCGGTACTGCGGCCCCGCCGCAACGCCGGCGCGACCGCCGCCGCAACCGCTCAGGCGGCCGAGGCGACCGCGCAGGGCAACGGCCAGGACAAGCCGCGCAAGCGGTTGCCCAGCTGGGACGACGTCCTGTTCGGTACCGGTCCAGCGGCTCGCGAAAGCTCCTGACACCCGCCGTAGGGTGGGCGGATGGACTACACCACCCTCGGACGCACCGGCCTGTCGGTGAGCCGGCTCTGCCTTGGCACGATGAACTTCGGGCCGAAGACCACCGAGCCGGACAGTTTCACCATCATGGACCGGGCACTGGAACACGGGATCAACTTCTTCGATACCGCCAACGTGTACGGCTGGAAGCTCGGCGAAGGCTGGACCGAGCAGATCGTCGGGCGGTGGTTCGCCCAAGGCGGCGGGCGCCGGGACAAGGTCGTGCTGGCGACCAAGGTGTACGGGCGGATGAGCGAGTGGCCGAACGACCGCGGGCTCTCGGCCCGACACATCGTCG
>DASRRF010000687.1:0-3086 GCA_035695905.1 Micromonosporaceae bacterium
GGCGTGGGCCCGCCGCGCCTGGACCGCGATCCGGCCGTACTCCACGGGCGGCAACTACGCCAACTTCCAGACCGACGACGAAGGCGAGGACCGCACCCGCGAGGCCTACCGAAGCACCTACCGAAGGCTGGCCGCCATCAAGGCCCGCTACGACCCATCCAACCTGTTCCGGGTGAACCGGAACATCCAACCGCAACCCGAGCCACAGCCAGCGGTCCTGACCAGCCCGGACGCTTAGATGCGCATCCGCTCGGCACATTCGACACCCGCTTGCTCACCGACGGGCTCTATTTCTTCTCCGACCTGGACCGCGTCACCGCCACCGGGCAGGCCGCCATTGACACCGGCATCTCGCGCGACGGTGGATGTCGGCGCCTGCCCGCGAGACCGATCGCATACAGGGGTGGTCCGGCCGGCGCAGTCCCGGGCCCGCTCCGCGGTGTTCGACATCATCACCAACCAGGTTCCGGTCCCCATCGAGATCGCCACCGACTGAACCCATCCCCGCGGGCCGGACCCGAGCCGCTAACCTCGTGGTTCGGCCGCACTGCGAATTGGAGAGTACGCATGGCAGACCGCACGGCACCCACCGAGGAGCAGCCCGCCGAACAAGATCGGCGCGACGCGGACCGGCCAGCAATAGCGGCAGGGGCGACCATGATCGGTTTCCTCGGCGGTGCGGAACCCACCGCCGAGGCTCAGCGCATCTTCGACGAGGACGCCGCCGAGGTCGGCTCGTCATGAACGTCTCACGCCTGTGGGCCCACCAGCCCGCCACGATGACCGGGCGGCCCATCGGGGGTGAGAGCTGATTGACCGAGCATCCGACGGCAACCGACCACGCATCGGGGCAGCTCGCCGTCGACCACGCGGCGTTTCGCGACATGCCCGCCCGCGCCGCGGCTGACCGCGCCGAGGTCGCCGCGTTCCGCCGGTCATTGGGTCCGGCGTACCTGATCGACGTGCACACCCATTTCATGCCGCGGGCGGTGCTGGCCAAGGTGTGGGCGCATTTCGATGCGGGCGGGCCGCTGCTCGGCCGCCCCTGGCCGATCGCCTACCGGTATCGGGAGCAGCAGCGGCTGGAGATCCTGCGCGGCTTCGGGGTCCGGGCGTTCACTTGCATGCTCTACCCGCATAAGCCGGGCATGGCGCGGTGGCTCAACGACTGGGCCGCCGCATTCGCCGCGCGGACCCCCGGCTGCCTGCACACCGCGACGTTCTTCGCCGAGCCGAGCGCGTCCGATGACGTGCGCCGCGCCGTGGAGCAGGGCGCTCGGGTGTTCAAGTGCCACCTTCAGGTCGGCGGGTACGACCCCAACGACCCGCTGCTGGACGAGGTGTGGGGACTGCTGGCGGAAACCGGGTTGCCGGTGGTCACGCACTGCGGGTCCGCGCCGGTGCCCGGCGCCTATACCGGGCCCGGGCCCATCGCCGAGCTGCTCGCCCGGCATCCGCGGCTACCGCTGATCGTCGCGCACCTCGGGATGCCTGAGTACCAGCAGTTCCTCAACCTGGCCGAGCGCCACGAGCGGGTCATGCTGGACACCACCATGGCGTTCACCGCGTTCGCCGAGGACGACGCGCCGTTCCCGCGCAGCGCCCTGCCCCGTCTCGCCGACCTCGCGGACCGCATCCTGCTCGGCACCGACTTTCCCAACATCCCGCACTCCTACGCCGAGGCGCTGCGGGCATTGGAGCAGACCGGTCTCGGCCCAGCCTGGCTGCGCGCGGTCTGCCACGACAACGCAGCACGGCTGTTCGCCCTGTGATCCCGGAGTTTCCCGGGGCGACCCGCCACGCGGTTCCGTCGCCAAGCTTGTGAAGGGAAGTCAAGGCCTTGCCGCATCCGGGCCTCGCCGACGGTCCGGTCTACCTGGACTACAACGCCACCCCCGGATGAGAAACCGCCAGCGGCTGGCACGACAGGCATTCTCCGCCAGCGCCATCAGCAGGTTGCGGACCTGCTGGGTCACCCACTGGCCGGTCGGGCGCGCGGTGATCCCGGCCAGGTGCACCAGTTCAAGGCGTAGTCCACCAAGCGGCCAGGGTCACCGGGTTGAGCGATTTCCTCACCCGGCAGGTGCCGGCCACCGTCAACGCAGGAGCGATGACGGGAGCGTCGGCGATGGCTACCTCTGATGGGATGTTCAAACGGTGCGGGTGCAAGGACGCGACGACCGGGCGGCGGTTGGACCGGGCATGTCCGCGGCTGGCCGAGCGTAGGCACGGGACCTGGTACTTCCACTGCTCGGCCACCAACCTGCTCGGCCGCGCCGAGCAGGTCCGGCGGGGTGGCTTCCCGTCGCGGGCCGCCGCCCGGCGGGCGCGGGACGAGTGGCTGGCCGCCACCGGCGAGGAGCGCACCGCCCGGTCGTGGACGGTGGAACGGTGGCTGCGGTACTGGCTGTCTACCCGCACCAGCATCCGGGCCACGACGAAGCTGCACTACACCCGCGACGTGGAGAACTTCCTCATCCCCTACCTGGGCAGGCTGTGCCTGGCCGACCTGGATATCCGGCGGCTGCGGGCCGGGTTCGCGCGGATCGCCAAGACCACCAACAGCAAGGGCCGGCCGCAGTCGCCGTCGTGCCTGCAGCACCTGCGCACCACCCTGCGGGCGGCGCTCAACCTGGCGGTCCGGGAAGGGGTGATCACGCAGAACCCGGCCCGGCACCTGGAGCTGCCGTCCTACCGCAAGCCGCATGCCCAGGTGTGGACCGACGGGCGGGTCGCCGAATGGCGGGCCACCGGCGTCCGGCCCGCGGTGGCGGTGTGGACCGCCGTGCACCTAGTGGCGTTCCTGGAGACGGTGACCGCGGATCGGCTGTTCGCGCTGTGGTGGCTGATCGCCCTTCGCGGGCTTCGTCGCGGCGAGGCGTGCGGGTTGCGCTGGTGCGAGGTCGAACTCGACCACGGAGTGCTGTTCATCGTCCGCAACCGCACCACCGCCGGCTACCAGGTGATCGAGGGTGACCCGAAGACCGCCGTCGGCGTACGCGCCGTCGCCCTCGACCGCCACACTGTGAGACTGCTGCGCGAGCACCGCCGGCGTCAGATCGAGCAACGGTCCCAGCGCCTCGCCG
>DASRRF010000688.1:0-6041 GCA_035695905.1 Micromonosporaceae bacterium
GCGAACACCCAGAACGCGGACGAGGCGAACGACAATGTGTTCCTGGTGGACGAGGATGACCTGCCCGCGCCGGCGTGCACGGTGACTTTCACCCAGACCACGTCGTGGCCCGGCAACTTCCAGGTCAACATGACGCTCACCAACAACACCGCGACGCAGATCAACGGTTGGACTCTGCGGTTCGAGTTCGCCAACGGGCAGACCTTCACCGACCGGTGGAACGGCACGTACACCCAGACCGGCCCGAGCGGTAGGGATGTCACGGTCGTCAATGCCCTAGCCAACGGCGTGATACCGGCCGGCGGCAGCATGGACGGCGTCGGCTTCAACGCACAGTTCGACGACGTCACGAACGCGAAACCGCCGAACTTCAGGCTGAACAACCTCCGCTGCGCGACCGGGTAGCGACCCGCGGCCCGCGCCGGTGGCGGCCGGCGCGGGCCGCATCCACCGCCTGCATAGGGTGGACAACCGTGACCCACTTCAGCAGGATTTCCAAGATCGTGATAGATGTACCGGCCGGCGACCACGACCAGGAGCTGGCTTTCTGGCAGGCGGCCACCGGCGCGCAGCTGGACCGGTTCGAGCGGCATCCCGAGTACCACGGTGCGCAGCTCTACGGTGAGCATTTCGGGCTACTCGTCCAGCAGCTCGAACACGGGCAGACCCGGATACACCTGGACATCCACACCGATGACCTGGCGGCCGAGCTTGACCGTCTCGAACGGCTCGGCGCCCGCCGGGTACGCCAGGTGCACGGCTGGTGGATCATGCAGGACCCCGCCGGCCTGCCGTTCTGCGTGATACCGGAACCGCCGGGCAACCTGAGCGACGACAATGCCCAACGCTGGAGTTGAGCCGCCGGGGACAGTGGATCGGTCCGGCACGAACTAACGTCTCAGGGCATGAGCTCGAAACCACTGGCGATCACCGATGACCTGTACGCGTATGTGATCGCGCACGGGTCCACCCCGGACCCGGAAACGCAGGCGCTCATCGATGAGACCGCGGCCACGATGGGCGACCACGCACGGATGCAGATCGCGCGCGACACCGCCGCGCTGCTCACCCTGCTGGCAAGGCTCATCGGGGTACGGCACGCGGTGGAAATCGGCACGTTCACCGGCCTGTCCGCGCTGGCGATCGCCCGCGGCCTGACCGACGGCGGCAGGGTCATCACCTGCGACCGGTCCGAGGAGTTCACCGACATCGCCCGGCGCCACTGGGACAAGACGGACGTCGCCGACCGCATCGAGCTGCGCCTGGGTCCGGCGTTGACGACGCTGCGGCAGATGCCCGCCGAGCCGCACATCGACCTGGCCTTCATCGACGCGGACAAAACGGAGTACTCGAGCTACTGGTACGAGCTGGTACCGCGGATGCGCCCGGGCGGGTTGATCGTGGTGGACAACGTCCTGTTCTACGGCCAGGTGCTTGCTCCGCAGCATGCCTTCGACAAGGCCATCGTGGCGTTCAACGAGATGGTGCTCGCCGACGAGCGGGTCGACGCCGTGATGCTCCCGATAGCCGACGGCATCACGCTGGCTCGCCGGAAGTGACCTTCCGACGGGCGGGTCAGGGTCGGCGCGGGTTCACGAACAGGCTCTGCACCGCGCGGCCGATCCGGCCCTGCCCGTCGTACAGCCCACTGTCGGCCAGGCCGATCCCGCCGCTGTCGATGGAGGTGGCCGCCGCCAGGCACACCCATTCGCCGATCGGGTACCGGAGCAGGTGCACGGTGAGGTCGACGTTGACGAACAGGTAGTCGCGGAAGTCCAGCACGTTGCTGATCCCGTTACCGGAGTCCGCCGCGATGAGTACCCGGGTCAACGCGCTCGGCGGCTCGCCCTCGACCAGCGGGTACCGCATCCGCATCCAGGCGGTCGCCGGCCCGGGCCGTACGAACGACCCGGAGTTGAACCGTACCTCCATCGCCGTGTGGTATCCGGTCTCGTACGGGACCGGGAAGAAGGGCTCCGCCTTGGCCTGCGCGAAGGCGGGCGGGACCGCCCCGTCCACCCCGGGCACGGAGTTGTCCGAGGTACGGATGAGTAGCGCGCGGCAGCGCATGTACGGCTCGATCGCCGCCTCGACGACCATCGAACTACGCCCTTCGCGTACGACCGATGCCGTGACATCCAGGGTGGCGATCGGGATCGGCCGGGCGATGTCGAACGTCAACCGGGCCACCCTCATCCGCGGCCGGGCCATGGCCTCCACCGCCCGCCCGAGCAACGCGGCGGGCGGCCCGGCATGCTGCGCGGCGGCGTCCCACGGGCCGCGGGTGTGCTCGGTGGACTCGAACCGGTCGTCGGCCACGAGGGAGTAGAAGGCCATCCCGTACATTCTAGGGAGATCGGTAGTTCGGTCCTGCGTGCCGCTACCATTCCGCGCATGGCAGTGCTGCATCAGACAGCGGAACTTCACCCCACGAAGCTCGAGCTGCTGGCAGCCTGGCTGCCCAGCCGTCGCTGGTACCAGGGGCCGGCCGGCGCCGAGGTCGAGCGGGTGGCGGCCTGCCGGTTCGACGATCCGGCCGGCGCGGTCGGGATCGAGACGATGCTCGTCCGGGCCGGCGGCGGACCGATCCATCATGTCCCGCTCACCTACCGCGGCGCACCGCTGGAGGGCGGCGATGCCTGGCTGGTCGGTACCTGCGAGCACTCCGTCCTCGGCCACCGCTGGGTGTACGACGCGTGCGGCGATCCGGTCTACGCGGCCGCGCTGGCGAGCGCCATCTTCGGTGGTACCGGCCAGGCGGAGGAGTTTGCCGAGATCGACGGCCGGCTGCAACGCCGCGAACCGGTTATGACCGTCACCGGAAGCGGAGTCCACGGCGCCGATGTGCCCGTTGTGCACACCGTCCGGCGTGTCGTGGACGAGGACCCCACGCTCATCGCGACCGACTCGGTGGAGCTGGCCGTGGTCCGCGTTATCGACGGCAGTAACCATCCCGCCGGCGCCACGCTGACCGGCCGGTGGAACGATCTGCCCGCCGCGGTGCTGCTGGCTTCCGTCCCGCCGAGCTGAGCCAGCGGCGGGGTCACTTGGGCGGCAGGGTACGGGCGTACGACATGCCCCGCTCGACCCACCGCCGGAGATCGGCGTCCCGGGCACACGCCGATGCGGCAACCGTGATCCAGCCGCGCATCGGCCGGCCGCGCATCACCATGGCCTGTGCCCCGCGCTCGGCCGCCACCGCGTCGTGCGCTGCCGGATCGACGCGGACCAGCAGGCCACCGCGGCCGCTCACGGACACCGCCATGTTCCCGTGCAGCAGCATGGCCAGCCCGCCGAACATCCGCTTCTCGGTCAGCCCCGGCTCGCGCCCGATCACCTGCCGTACCCGTGCGGCCAGATCCTCGTCGTACGCCACGTCAACATGATCGCATGAGGTCACCCGCGGCGGGGCGCGTACGGCTACGCGCCCCGCCCGTACCAGCAGGTGCCCTACCGCTCGAAGGCCAGGATGATTTCTGGCAGTTGGTGGGTACCGCTGGAGTCCGTCCAGGTGTCGATGGTGGTGTCCGTGTAGATGACGGCCGCCTTACCGGTCACCGGATCCTCGGCGACCTCGAAGAGGTCGAGCAGTTCCCGGTTGCCGGTGCAGGCCGAGCCCTCCAGGCAGATGACGCCGACCCGGTTGGGCGTGTTGCTGACCTTCTTGACGGTCCACGTGCCGTTGCTCAGCTGGGAGTCGTACGTGTTCCAGACCGCGGTGGGATCGTCGGTCGACGCCGCGGTCGAGCCGTAGTAGACCACGTCGACCTTGCCGTTTCGGGCCGCCGCCCACGGCATCACCGTGGTGGTGGCGGTCGACACGAGTACCGGCGCCGACCAGGTCACGCCCTGGTCGGTGGAGGACGAGACCCGTACCCCGTGGATGTCCGTCCACGCGGTGTGCAGCGCGTGCGTGATCGGGTCGAACGCCAGCGACGGCCAGAAGTTGTTCAACCGGGTGAAGGGGGTTGTGTGGAAGACCCGCGTCGAGGTCCAGTGCTCGCCGCCGTCGGTGGAGCGGGAAACATAGATGTTGTTGAAGTCGGCGCTGGTCGACTTCGTCTGCGGTTCGCCGGCCGCGTACGACTCGTAGAGCACGCCGGTCGACGGGTCGGCCACGATCGGGCCGATCGAGTTGTTGAACGTCGCGTCGCCGGTGGCCCGACCCTGGCCGGGGATCGGCGATCCGGCCGCGGTCCAGGTCCGGCCGTCGTCGGTGGACCGCTTGACCCGGATCAGCGTGCTGTTCTGCGAGTCGTGGTAGGAGATCCACACGTTCGAACCGGCGGACGTGATCCATTCCCGGTCGGCGCCGGCGGTGTCCAGGAAGATGTGGTTGCACTGCGCCGGCGATGTGCTGCCGGCCGGGCAGCGGGTCACGCTGACCCCGAGCTGCAGCGCGTTACCCGGCCGGTTGACGACGAAGTCGAGGTCGGCCAGCAGCAGCGTGCCGGCCGCGGTGATCTCGACATCCGCGTCGCCGTCACCGAGCGTGATACGTCCGTTGCCGACGTTGTCCAGGTCGGTATCCATCGCGCCGAAGTACCCGGGCGTCGTACCGAACCTGCCCTTCCACAGGTTGACCTGGAAGGGCAGCCAGGCCAGGCCGTCGACGGCCATCGTGCCGTCGCTGCCGAAGGCGATCGCCGGCTCGCTGTTGCCGGTCGAGTTGGCATGGGGGGCGGTGGTCAGCCCAGCCGGCGGCTGCCACGTGGAAATCAGCGGTGTGTTGGAGAAGGCGGGTGGCGGGGAACCCGGTGCGGCGGACGCCGTGGCGGTCACCGAGCCGAGGACGAGAGTCGTCGCCACCACCGCGAAGCCGAGTCTGTTTCGCATGCGGAAACCCCTCGCTTCAGAGGATGGAGTTGAGAGTCCGAATATAGATCCGGCACGGATACGCCGGCGGCGCGGATCACGCAGGCGAGGGCTCGGCAAGGGCGCCGGTCGACATCCGTGGCTCCGCGGTGTCGATGGGCGGCCCGATCGCTCGTCGATAAGGTGTCAGGGCCATCCGGGCCCGGTACACGATGGGATGCAAACAATGGCCAAGTACCTCCTTCTCATCTACGGCGATGAGAAGAAATGGACCGATATGACCGAATCCGAGCAGAAGGAGCTCGGGGAGGGCCACCTCGCCTTCCGGGAGGCGGCCGGGGCGCGGGTACTCGGCGGCCACGAACTCGAGTTGGCGAGCACGGCTACCACCCTGCGGGCGGACGCGGCGGGTCGCCCGATCCCGACCGACGGCCCGTTCCTGGAGACCAAGGAGGCTGTGGGCGGGTACTACCTGCTCGAGGCGGCCGACCTCGACGAGGCGATCTCGCTCGTCGGGCGGCTTCACGAGGTCTACGCCGGACACAGTGGGGTCGAGATCCGCCCCGTGGTGGGGCCGAGCTGAACGGGGACGAGCTGAGCGCGGCCGTGGCGCAGGCGCACCGTAGCGAGTGGGCCCGGGTGCTCGCCGCGACGGTGCGCCTCACCCGGGACCTCGATCTGGCTGAGGAGTGTACCCAGGACGCGTTCGCACAGGCCCTGCAGACGTGGGGCCGCAGCGGGGTCCCGGCCCGGCCGGGTGCGTGGCTCACCACCGTGGCCCGCAACCGGGCCCGCGATCTGCTGCGGCGGGAGTCGGTGCTGCGCCGTACGCTGCCGCTGCTGGTGATGGATGAGACCGTACCCGGCCCGGAGGACCCGCCGGAGCGGTCCGTTGTCGACGACGACCGGCTGCGGCTCATCTTCACCTGCTGCCACCCGGCTTTGGCGCGCGAGGCCCAGGTCGCGCTCACCCTGAGGCTGCTGTGCGGCCTGTCCACCGCCGAGGTGGCCCGGGCGTTCCTGGTGTCCGAGTCCACCATGGCCGCGCGGGTCACCCGGGCCAAGAAGAAGATCGCCGCGGCCCGGGTACCGTACCGGCTGCCGGCCGCGGACGACCTCCCCGCCCGGGTCAGCGCGGTCCTCGAGGTGGTACACCTGCTGTTCACCACGGGCCATACGGCGCCGATCGGGGAGCATCTTGTGCGCCGTGACCTGGTGGACGGCGC
>DASRRF010000689.1:0-1918 GCA_035695905.1 Micromonosporaceae bacterium
ATGCGACTCCGTGGTGGTCGACCCGCACAAGCACGGCCTGCAGCCATACGGGTGCGGCGCGGTGCTGTTCGCCGATCCCGCGGTCGGCCGGTTCTACCAGCACGACTCGCCGTACACCTACTTCACCTCGACCGAGCTGCACCTCGGTGAGATCAGCCTGGAGTGCTCCCGGGCCGGTGCCCCGGCGGCCGCGCTGTGGCTGACCCTGCAGGTGCTGCCGCTTACCCGCGACGGCCTCGGCGAGGTGCTCGCGGCCGGCCGGCGGGCGGCGCTGCGCTGGGCTGAGCTGATCGCCGAGTCGCAGCTGCTGGAGCTGTACCAGCAACCGGAGCTCGACATCGTGACGTACTTCCCGGCCGCCGATCAACTGTCCACAGTGGATGCGCTGGCGGCCGGAATGCTCGGCGACGGCATGCGCGACCCGGACGACCCGGTCTTCCTCAGCACGCTGCGGGTCACCGGTGAGTCGTTCGTGGCGCGCGGCCTGCGGGTTCGCCCGGACGTACCGCGCGGGCGGATACTGCGCAGCGTACTGATGAAACCGGAGCACGAGACGTACCTGCCGCGGCTGCACGCCCGGGTCGAGCGGCTGGCCGGATCGGCGCACGCGCGGAAGGTGGGGCTGGCATGACGTACACCCTGGGGAGCGTGCCGGTGGCCGGCGGCGACCTGACCGTCGGAGCGTGGGGCGGGACCGGGCCGCTCGTGGTGGCCGCGCACGGCATCACCACCTCGCATCAGGCCTGGGCGGCGATCGGCCCGCAGCTGGGCAAGGATCACCGGTTCGTCGCGGCGGACCTGCGTGGGCGCGGCGGCAGCCGGGATCTGCCCGAGCCGTACGGCATGGTCGCGCACGCCGCTGACCTGGCCGCCGTCGTTCGGGCGTACGGCGGCGGACCGGCTGTCCTCGTTGGACATTCGATGGGCGGGTTCGCGGTGCTCGAGACGGCCCGGCGGTACCCCGAACTCGTAGACCGGTTGGTGCTCGTCGACGGGGGTGTACCCCTGCCGCCACCACCGGGGATGACCGCGGACGCGGATCCGGACCGGATCGCCGAGGCGGTCTCGGCGGCGGTCGGCCCGGCGTACGCGCGGCTGTCGATGACGTTCCCGTCCCGCGAGGCGTACCGGCAGATGTGGCGCGAGCACCCGTCGTTCGCCGAGTGGAACGCGGCGGTCGACGCGTACGTGGACTACGACCTGGTGGGATCCGAGCCCGAACTGCGCCCGGCCTGCCGGCTGGAGGCGGCGCTGTGCGACGCGCGGGACCTCTACCGGCATGCCGGGTCGACACCGGTGCCGGTACCCGCGCCGGCGGTGTTCCTGCGCGCGGAGCGCGGCATGCTGGACGAGCGGACCCCGTTCTACGCGCCCGGGTACGCCACCATGTGGCTGCCTGGGGTGGAGGAATCCACTGTGGAGGATGTGAACCACTACAGCATCCTGCTCGGCGCGGCGGGTGCGGCCGCGGTGGTGGCGGCGGTGCAGGCGGCAGTTCGCGGCTAGCCCGCGCGGCTAGCCCTGTGCGGCCAGCCCTGCGCCTGCGGCCGGTCCTGGCTCGTTGATCATGAGGTCGGCATGGCAGACTCGCGCCATGGCGCGGGAGTTCAATACGGTCGGCGTGGTCGGGCTGGGCACGATGGGCGCGGGGATCGCGCAGCTCTGCGTCCAGGCCGGCTTCCCGACGATCGGGCTGGAGGTGTCCGAGGAGCGCGGGCAGCACGGCCGCGACACGATCGCCCACTACCTGGGGCGCGCCGTCGAGAAAGGCCGGCTGAGCGCGGAGGAGTGCGACGCGGCGCTCGACCGGCTGACCCTGACGACCGACCTCGTCGACCTCGCCGGCTGCCACCTCGTCATCGAGGCCGTCGTCGAGGAGCTGCCGACGAAGCGCGAGGTCTTCGCCGCGCTCGACCGC
>DASRRF010000690.1:0-2642 GCA_035695905.1 Micromonosporaceae bacterium
CAGGTGATCGACGGATCCAGTGCCTCGGTCGCGTGCGCGGC
The DNA here is from genome assembly GCA_035695905.1 of Micromonosporaceae bacterium. Taxonomy (GTDB): domain Bacteria; phylum Actinomycetota; class Actinomycetes; order Mycobacteriales; family Micromonosporaceae; genus EFPC-2. The sequence continues at coordinate 42 of DASRRF010000690.1, forward strand.
CAGCGCCGACTCACCGGCCCGGCGCTGGTGTGCCACCTCGGTCATCGCCGGCTCGAGGTTCACCGCCCGCACCGAGGGGTCTATCGCGAAGCCGTTGCGCAGGTCGCGCAGGCGCCGGCCGATCCGCGGCACGTCGACGGTGAGCACGATGGCCCGGTACCCGGCACCGGCCGCCCGGCGGATCAGTTCGGCGAGCACCTCGCGCCGGCGCAGCCAATAGAGTTGTAGCCAGAGTGGGCCGGATGCCTTGGCGGCGATCTCCTCCAGCGTGCGGGTGGCGAACATGCTCACCACGTACAAGGCGTTCGTTGCGCCGGCTCCGCGGGCGGTACCCAGCTCGCCGTCGGGGTGTACCAACCCGTGGTACGCGGTGGGTGCGATGCCCACCGGCAGCGCCACCGGCGCGCCAAGCAAGGTGGTCTCCGTCGGGCACGCCGAGACGTCGACGAGCACCCGGGGCCGCAACCGCACACGGTCGAACGCCTGGCGGTTCGCGGCGAGGGTCAGCTCGGCGCCGCTGCCGCCCGCGACGAAGTCCCACACCTCGGCAGGAAGTTTGTTGTGGGCGAGTTGCTCGTACTCCTCCACGCAGACCGGAGCCAGCGAGGAATCTCCATGGATCACAGTGCTTCTCTACCACGCGTACCGGTGAACCGGATCCGCAGGTACGGCAATCCGACCGATGCCGGTTGCTACCCGGGCCAGCCCGGCGACCGGCCGAGGTAGCCGATCAGCCGGTCGCCGTCCGGCGCGGTCTGCGGCACGTCGACCTTCACCGCGAAGGCCTTGTCCGGACGGTGGTACGGCCAGCGCAGCGCGACCGCCAACCCGGCCGCGCTCAGCTCCGGGTCCAGCGGTTGCGTGTCGCCGACCGAGCGGGCCACATCCCACCCGTGCACCAGGTAGTCCACGAAGTGCATGCCGAGTACGACGGGCGCCCGGAAGACGCCGTAGCCGTACACGTCGACCGAGCGGTCGAGCATCCCGTCGGCCGCGAACGCCGCGGTCACGGCGGCCGCGGCATCGGTGTACGTCCCGGCCGGATCCACGCCGAGCGACGCGTCCTCCCACACCTCGGCGCCGGCCGGCAGCCCCTGCGCGGCGGCGGCGAACCCGCGGTGCTGGGCCACCATGTGCCGGAGCAGATCGCCGAGGGTCCAGCCGGCACACGGTGTCGGCAGGTCGAGCTGGTCCGGGGTGACCCTGGAGACCACCTTCACGCTCCACCCGACCGCCCGGCGGTCCAGGTCGCGCAGCTGTTCACCGGTAAGCGCATCCACGTCAGCACTCAACCACACCTGGATGTCCGATGTGGAGACCACAGGCGAGGGTACCTAAGGGTACTGTCGGGTCCCATGTCCCGACGCCTGCGCTGGGTACTGCTCTGCGCGGCCGGCGTACTCGCCGCCGGCGGGCTCACCTGGTGGCTCTGGCCGTCGCCTTCGCCGGCCCCGGAGCCGCTCGCCCGGCAGTACCTGGACGTGAACGCGTGCCTGCTCACCGATGACCAGGGGGTGGCGGGCAGCGCGGCGACGCCGGTCTGGGCCGGTATGCAGGACGCCTCCGTCGCGTCCCGGGTTCGGGTGCAGTTCCTTCCGGTGTCCGGCGCACAGACCACGGACAACGCGCTGACGTTCCTGGCCAGCCTGGCGCAGAGCCGGTGCGGCCTGGTCTTCGCCGCGGGCGACCTACCGGTGGCCGCTGTTATCCAGGGCGCGCAACGGTTTCCGGGGGTACGGTTCGTCGTGGTCGGCCACCGTACCGGCGCGGCCAATGTGTCCACTGTGGACGCTTCCGGCCCGGCGGAGATCCGCTCGGCGGTGCGCGGTCTGGTGGCCGCGCTGGCGCCGGCGTCGCCCGGCACTGGCTAGCTGCTCGGGAAGACCCAGCGGGTGGGGGAGCTGGTGAACCGGTCCTCGGCGATGCCGAACACGCGCTCCGGCCGTACCCGGAAGGTGGTATTGATTGTCGGGTCAACCAGGTCCAACCCGTACGCCGTCGAGTACTTGGCGTTCTCCAGGTCGAGAAAGGTCGCCAGCGCCTCCGGGTCGGTGACGAGCCGCGCGGCACCCTCCACAACGACCGGTTCGCGCGGGGTGTCGGTGGTGATCGAGCAGCGCGGGTCGGCACCGAGGTTGCGTGCCTTGCGCGACCCGCGGCTGCAGCTGAACCAGATCGACTCCTGGTGCCATACGCCCCACACCGGCATGACGTGTGGCCGCCCGTCCGGCCAGACCGTGGCGAGCCAGTAGTCGTGCGCGGCGGCGATCCGGTCCCGCGCCCAGGACCAGGACAGCAGCCCGTGCCCGCCGGCAGGCGGCTCGATGCCGTACCCGGGCATGTAAGGCCGGCTCGCCAGCGGTTCGCTCATGCCGGCCTCGTTCATGCCGGCCTGGCCCGCAACGCGTCCACCACGCCGGTGACCTCCATGACCCGCATGACGATCGATTGCACGTTGATGACGTCCAGCCGCGCGCCCACCTCGGTGGCCCTGCGGCGGACGGCCATCAGCGCACCGATGCCTTGCGAGTCGCAGAACGTCACGTCGGTGAAGTCGAGTACCAGTGCGGTGGTATCCAGGTCGAGCAGGCGCAGCAGCTC
>DASRRF010000691.1:0-2776 GCA_035695905.1 Micromonosporaceae bacterium
CGCGGCGTCCCGCCCGGTGTGGTCGCGCAACTCGGGTATCCAGAACGGGTTGGGCAGGAACCGGGCATCGAGCACGAAGTCCGCGTCGGGTGGCAGGCCGTACTTGAACCCGAAGGACAGTACGGTGACCTTGAGCCGGCGGGAGTCCTCGGCGCCGAACAGCTCCTCGACCCGGGCGCGCAGCTGGTTCACGTTCAGGTGGCTGGTGTCGATGAGCACGTCGGCCTGCTCGCGCGCCTCGGCGAGCAGTTCGCGCTCGGCGGTGATGCCGTCGGCCAGCCGGCCGTCAGCCTGCAGCGGGTGCGGCCGGCGGACGTTCTCGAACCGGCGGATCAACACCTCGTCGTCGGCGTCCACGAAGACCACCCGGGCCTGGAAGCCGCGCTCCCGCAGCGAGCGGATCGCGCCGGCCAGGTCGATCGAGAACCGGCGGGAGCGTACGTCGAGCACCATCGCGGTGTGTTTGGCCGCGCCGCCCGCCTCGTACGCCAACTCGGCCATGTCCAGCAGCAGCGCCTGGGGCAGGTTGTCCACCACGTAGAAGCCGACGTTCTCCAGCGCGCGAGCGACCGTACTGCGCCCGCCGCCGGACACCCCGGTGACGATCACCAGGTCCGTATCGGCCCGCGGTCCGTCCGGCGCGGGAGCTCCCGGCTCCGGCGCCGCATGCTCCAGCGCCGCTCGTCTGGACACTGACCCCCCTTGCCCCACCAAAGACCAGATCTTAGGTGGCCGGTAGTGGAGCCCCGTCGGCGGGCGGCCCGGCCCCGGGGTTCGTCGCGGGGCCGGGGCCTGCCACATCGGGGCTTGGCGGGGCATCCGGGCTTGCGGTGTCGGGGCTTGCCGGGGCCTCGGGGCTCACCGCGTCGGGGTGCAGCGCGGCCAGGATCGCCTCGGCGGTCCGCCGGCCGATGCCCGGCACCTCGGCGATCTCCTCGATGCTCGCCGCGCCCAGCCGCTTGACCGACCCGAACCGGCGCAGCAGCGCCTTGCGCCGGATGTCGCCGAGCCCGGGTACCTCCTCCAGCGCGGACGCGGTCATCCGCTTGGAGCGGCGCTGCCGGTGGAACGTGATCGCGAACCGGTGCGCCTCATCCCGGGCCCGCTGCAACAGGTACAGCCCCTCCGAGGTACGCGGCAGGATGACCGGGTACTCCTCGCCGGGCAACCAGACCTCCTCCAGCCGCTTGGCCAGGCCGCACACCGCCACGTCGGTCACCTCGAGCTCGGCGAGGACCAGCGCGGCGGCGTTGACCTGCGGCTGGCCGCCGTCGACCACAACTAGCCCGGGCGGGTACGCAAACTTCCTCGGCCGGCCGGTGGTCGGGTCGATCCGGCTGCCGTCCTCCCCCTTGGACGCGGCCTCCAGGTACCTGGTGAACCGCCGGCGCAGTACCTCCGAGAGCGCGGCCACGTCGTCCGTCTCGCCGCGTACGGCGAACCGCCGGTACTCGCTCTTGCGGGCCAGGCCGTCCTCGAAGACCACCATGCTCGCCACCACGTCGGTGCCCTGGATCTGCGACACGTCGTAGCACTCGATCCGCAGCGGCGCGGTATCCAACCCGAGCGCCTCGGCGATCTCCTCCAGCGCCTTGCTTCGGGTGCTCAGATCACCGGCCCGGCGCAGCTTGTGCTGGTTGAGCGCCTGCTGCGCGTTGCGCGCCACGGTCTCCATCAGCGTCCGCTTGTCCCCGCGCTGGGGTACCCGCAGGCTCACCCGGCTGTGCCGGCGCTCGGACAGCCAGTCGGCCAGCGCGTCCGCGTCCGCCGGCAGCGCGGGTACCAGCAACTCCCGCGGTACGTCCGTGTCGCCGTGCGCATCGCCGTACACCTGGGAGCAGAAATGGTGCACGAGGTCGCCGGTGGACAGGTCCTCCACCTTCTCCACCACCCAGCCGCGCTGCCCGCGTACCCGGCCGCCGCGCACGTGGAAGACCTGCACCGCGGCCTCCAACGGATCCTCGGCGAACGCCACCACATCCGCGTCGGTGCCGTCGCTGAGCACCACGGTCTGCTTCTCCATCGCCCGGCGCAGCGCGGCCAGGTCGTCGCGCAGCCGGGCCGCCCGCTCGAACTCCAGCTCGGCGGAGGCCTCGCGCATCTCCCGCTCCAGGCGGCGCATCATGGTGTCGGTCCGGCCGGCCATGAACTCGCAGAAGTCCTCGACGATCTGCCGGTGCTCGGCCTCGTCGACCCGGCCGACACACGGCGCCGAGCACTTGCCGATGTAGCCGAGCAGGCACGGCCGGCCGATCTGCCCGGACCGTTTGAACACCCCTTTGCTGCAGGTCCGCGCCGGGAAAACGCGCAGCAGCAGATCCAGCGTCTCGCGGATGGCCCAGGCGTGCGAGTACGGACCGAAGTAGCGCACCCCCTTGCGCTTGGCCCCGCGCATGACCTGCAGCCGGGGAAACTCCTCGTCCAGCGTGACAGCGAGATAGGGGTACGACTTGTCGTCCCGGTAGCGCACGTTGAACCGCGGGTCGTACTCCTTGATCCAGGCGTACTCCAGCTGCAGCGCCTCGACCTCGGTCTTCACCGTGACCCAGTCGACGGCGGCCGCGCTGGTGACCATCTGCTGGGTGCGCGCGTGCAGCGCCCAGAGATCCCCGAAGTACGAGTTGAGCCGGCTGCGCAGGCTCTTCGCCTTGCCCACGTAGATGACCCGGCCGGTCGGATCGCGGAACCGGTAGACGCCGGGCGCGTCCGGAATCGTGCCCGGAGCGGGACGGTACGCGGACGGGTCTGGCACCCTGCAAGCCTAATCTCGCGCTCA
>DASRRF010000692.1:0-2017 GCA_035695905.1 Micromonosporaceae bacterium
GTCGGGGGCCGGAGTCCAAGCGAGGCTGAGGCTGGTCTTGGGCCATGCGGGCGGTGACTCTCGCAGCACCGCGGTCTGATCCCCATTGCCCCTACAATCCGGCTATTCGAGACCGGGTTAGCCGCACGCCAAGCCCGTCAGCACAGCCAGCAAGGGAGTTTGCCGCGATGCCGTCTCACGCCATCCTGCCTGGCCGGCTCCTGGCGCAGTCGGCGAGCTGACTCGCGGGCTGCCGCCGTGGTATGACCGCCCGAACCCGCCGCCCGATTGATTCCGGACGATCGCGTGGTCTGTCCTGATGAACGCCACGGCAGCGGCCCCGCGACGGCTGCGACCCGGCACGGCCACGTTCCCCTAAATCTAGAGCGCCGCCGCGCGCTCCAGCAGCACCGCGCGCTCGCGGGCGTTGCGGGCCAGCGCCGCGGCACGCTCGTACTCGGCGCGCGCCTCGTCGATGCGGTCCAGCCGGGCCAGCAGGTCGGCACGCACGCTGGGCAGCAGGTGGTACTCCCGCATGGCCGGCTCGGCGGCGAGCGCGTCGACGATCTCCAATCCGCGGGCCGGCCCGTCGCTCATCGCTACCGCGACCGCCCGGTTGAGCTGGACCACCGGCGTCGGGGTCAGCCGGGCCAGCATCTCGTACAGCGTGGCGATGCGCGCCCAGTCGGTGTCCGCCGCGGTACGCGCCTGGGCATGGCAGACCGCGATCGCGGCCTGCAGCACGTACGGGCCGATCGGGCCGCCGACCCGCTCGGCGCGCAGCAGGGCGGCGTACCCCCGGCGGATCAGGAGCTGGTCCCACCGGCCCCGGTTCTGTTCCAGCAGCGGGATCGGTTCGCCGTCGGGGCCGACCCGGGCGGCGGTCCGCGAGGCTTGGATCTCCATCAGCGCTACCAGGCCGTGCACCTCCGGCTCGGTCGGCGCCAGCTCGGCCAGGATCCGGCCCAGGCGCAGCGCCTCGTGGCACAGGTCGGGCCGCATCCAGTCGTCGCCGGCGGTTGCGGTGTACCCCTCGTTGAAGATCAGGTAGATGACTTCGAGGACCGACGCCAGCCGCTGCGCCCGCTGCTCCGGCGGCGGGATCTCGAACGGGATCCGCCGGTCCGCGAGCGCGCGCTTGGCGCGGACGATGCGCTGAGCCACGGTCGGCTCCGGTACCAGGAACGCCCGCGCGATTTCCTCGGTGGTGAGCCCGCCGAGGACCCGCAACGTGAGCGCGACCCGCGACTCGGTGGACAGGGCCGGGTGGCAGGCGGTGAAGATCAGCCGCAGCAGGTCGTCCTTGAGCGCGTCGTCGTCGAGTACCTCGTCGAAGTCCGCCGGCCCCGCGGACACCGCGGACCGCTGCCGGTCGCGCAGCTCGTACCCGATCTCGGTGATCTTCCCGGCCAGCGCGTCATCGCGTCGCAGGCGGTCGATGGCCCGGTGTTTCGCGGCGACCATCAGCCACCCGCCGGGGTTGGCCGGGATGCCGGTCTGCGGCCACTTCTCCAGGGCCTCGACCAGCGCGTCCTGGGCGAGTTCCTCGGCGAGCCCGACGTCGCGGAGCAGGCGGGCGAGGCCGGCGATGATCCGCGCCGACTCCAGCCGCCAGACGGCCTCGACCGCCGCCCGCGAGTCCTGGCCGGTCACGACCCCGGACCGTACACCCGGCGGATGTCGCCCTCGCCGTCCTTGACGATCGCCCAGAACCGCTTGGACAGCTCGATGGCCTCCTCCTTGGACCGCACGTCGATTAACGCGAAGCTCACGATGGCCTCCTTGGCCTCGGCGTAGGGCCCATCGGTCAGGGTGATCCGGCCTTCGCTGGACTTGATGTGGGTACCGGCGTCCAGCCCGCCGGTCGCCAGCAGTACCCCGGCCTGAGTCAGCTCCTCCACGAACCGGCCCATCTCCGCGAAGAGCTGCTGGTCCGGCGCCGGGCTGCCGGCGTTCATCGTCATCAGGAACCGCACCGGGACTCCTCTCGTCGGGTCGGTGATGCCCCCATCCAACCAGCCCGCGGAAAAAGTTTGTC
>DASRRF010000693.1:0-3183 GCA_035695905.1 Micromonosporaceae bacterium
CGCCTCGAAGACCCGGTTCATCTGCGCCGGCTCGGCCAGCTCGACCGCGATCATCAGACCCTTGCCCCGGACGTCGGTGACCCACGGGTACCGCTGCGCCGCGTCGCGCAGCCCCTGCAACAGCAGCGCACCGGTGCGGGCCGCGTTCGCCTGAAGATCATGTGAGAGTACGAAGTCCAGCACGGCATTGCCGGCCGCGGTGGCGACCGGGTTGCCGCCGAACGTGGAGAAGCTGATGCCCTGCACCGAGTTCATCACGTCGGCCCGGCCCACCACGCCGGCCAGCGCGAAGCCGTTGCCGATGCCCTTGGCGAAGGTCAGCAGGTCCGGCGTACAGGCGTGTGCCTGGTACCCCCAGAAATGCTCGCCGGTACGGCCCCAGCCGGTCTGCACCTCGTCGGAGACGAACAGGATGCCGTGCTCCGCGAGCACCTCCTGCAGCGCGCCGAACAGCCCGTCCGGCCCGCGGACGAAGCCGCCGACGCCCTGGATCGGCTCGGCGATCAGGCAGGCGACGTCGCCGGAAGTGGTGGTGACGAGCACCTCGCGCAGGTCCGCCACGGCGGCCTTGATGTGCTCGGCGTCGGAGAGCCCGGCGAACACCCCGCGCAGCCGGTCCCCGGAGTGCAGCCAGCTCACGGTCAACGGGGTCAGCCCGCTGGCCGACCAGCTACCCACGCCGGTCACCCCCATCGCCGCGTACGACCGGCCGTGGTAGCTGTTGCGTACCGCGAGAATCTGGTTGGACCGGCGGTGGTTCGTGGCGAACAGCAGCGCGGCCTCGTTCGCCTCGGTACCCGAGTTGGTGAAGAACACCCGCGGGTCCGGGATGCCGGACAGCCGGGCGATCTTCTCCGCGAGCTCGACCTGCTGCCGGATGAGGTACAGCGTGGACGTGTGCACGACACCGGTGGCGAGCTGGCGCTGGACCGCGTCGCGTACCTCCGGGATGTCGTACCCGAGCATGTTCGTCAGCACGCCGGCGAAGAAGTCGAGGTACGTCCGGCCCTGGGCGTCGGTCACCCGGCACCCGGAGCCCGAAACGATCTCGATCGGCTCGTCGTAGTACAGCGGCATCCAGGACGGCAGGGTGGCCCGCTGCCGGGCAAGCAGGTCGTCGGTCATCCCTTCACGCTTGCATACCCACTACAGCCTGTCGACCTCGCCCTCCGCGTGGGTGGCGAAGCCGGACTGGCGCTCGTACCCGTCGTGTGCGTGCCCGCGTACCCGGGGCAGCCCGTCGCCGGAGCGGTACCAGTACGTCGGCGGGTCGGGCAGCCAGACGTCCTCGGCCCAGCGGCTCGCGGACATCGCCGGATCCGTGGGGCCACGACTGTCGGCGGAGAACAGCGCGCGCCCGATGTAGTCGGTGTGCCGGAAGAAGTTCACCCAGCGCACCCCTGCCTGTGCTCCGGTGCCGTCCGCCTCGATCCGCCGGACGCTGTCCACCAGCTCCGGGTAGACGTAGTGCGGGAACCAGCGCATGTACAGGTGTCCGGTCGGGTTCCCGTACGTGATGACGGACAGCCGGCGTCGCTGCTCGGCCGGGAGGTTCGCGAGCTGCGCGACCGCCGCGGTGCACACCACCGCGCCCTGGCTGTGCCCGCCGAGCAGCACGGCTCCGCCGGCCAGCAGGTAACGCAGCCGGGTCTCCAACTCGGGTACGGAGCGCTCGGCGTAGCTCGGCGGCGCCAGCGGGTGGAACGCGCGCGGCCAGAACGTGGCGACGTCCCAGCCGATGCCGACCATCCGCCGGGTCTGCGGGCTGCGCAGCGAACGCCGGACCAGCAGGACCGCGCCGAGCGGGATCGCGGTGAGCAGGGTACTGGTGATGCCCGGGTTCCCGGACAGCCATTCCGGCAACGGTTGCGGGGACGGCCGGCTGCCGAACAGGTCCACCGTCGGCGCGATCGCGTACCAGCCACTGATGGATGCGGCGACCAGCGCGGCGAACCCGGCGAACAGGCCGAGCCACTGCGGCACCGTACGGCTGGCTCGCGGGGGTACCGGGCGGGACAGCGTACCGAAGGCGGTGAAGATGGTCAGGCCGGTACAGAACAGCGCCACCCCGGCGACGGTCCACAGTAGACGGTTGCGGCCCAGCCACTGGTCGCCGAACCGGACGCTGTACCAGATCGAGCCGCCGGCCGTGGCGAGCGCGGCCAGGCCGAGGGTGCGCTCGATCCACCGGGCCACATTGGCGAACCACTTGCGGTCGCGGACCATGCCGAGCCACCGGTTCGGCCGCCAGCGCAGCCGTACCGCGTTCGGGAACCGGCCGCGCCGGCGGATCGGCTGGGCCGCCCGTACCCCGCCGGGCAACGACGTACGCGTCCAGTGCCGCAGCTCCGGTGCGAGCGTCGGGAACCTGCGCCACCGGCTGGACAGCCACAGGCCGGCGTACCGTACCCCGAGCGCGACCAGCACCAGGACCGCGATGACGACCAGGGCCAGCGCGGTCAACTGGGCGAACACCTCGTACGGCAGCGGGTAGATGAGGTGGTCCGCGGTCAGGCCGCCCTGGGCCACCGCCCGCGGGCTGAGCCAGCGCGCGATCCAGATCAGGAAGCCGGCCCAGACCGCGAAGAGCAGCCACACGCCGATCGCCACGACCGTGAACGGACCCGGCACGACCGGTAGCTTGCGCCGGCCGGCCACCGGGTGCCGGTGCTGTGCCCTGCCACCGCGGCGCGCCCCGAACCGGCCGGAGAGCGCCACGAAGCCGTGCAGCAGCGCCACCGCGTACACCCCGACGATGAGGATGTTGAAGGACTCCAGGATGCCCGGCATGATCCCGGGCGCCGCCTCGTGCGGGTCGACCGGCGCGGGTGCCGGCTGCCGCCAGGCGAGCACCGCGGCCGTGCCGAGCAGGCCAACCGCGACCACGCCGACGGCCACCACCCGGACCGGTCCGTTGAGCAGCCAGCGCCGCCCGCGCTCCCAGCCGGCCAGCAGCGCGGCCAACCCCAGCGCACCACCACCCGCCCACGCGGTGTACCGGACCGCGGTGTCGAGCCGGTTTCCTTCAGCCGCGACGGCCACCAGCAGCATCGCCACCAGCACCACCGAGGACAGGATGTGCAGCCAGTGCCCGCGCCGGGCGTACGCGGCGCCGCACCAGAAGGTCCGCGAGAAGAGGGTCGCGTCCGCCGGTACCAGATCCTCGGGCCGCTCGACCACGCC
>DASRRF010000694.1:0-2462 GCA_035695905.1 Micromonosporaceae bacterium
AGCTTCGGATAGTCCGGGAAGTTCGCGTACTGGAACGCGTACCGGAACCAGGCACCGGTGGCGTCGCTGGTCTGGGAGACCGCGAGGCATTCGAAGTACGGACCGGATGACGAGCGTACGTTGGCGAACTGGGTGATGATCCACCGGTTGGCCGCGCGGTCGTAGCGCACCACGCCGTCACCGTCGTTGGTGGTCTGGCAGAAGCCGCCGAACCCGGACCACAACGTGTTCGTGTTCACCGGTCCCAGCAACGCGGTACCGGTCTTGTTGAACACCGCGATCGAGGTGTTCACGATCTCGACCACCTGGGTGGAGCCGACCGCTGCGTTGGTGTCCGGCGGCGCGCCCGAGACGGTGAACGTGCCGGCCGGTCCGGTGAAACCCTGCCCGATGCCGTCGAAGCTGGTGGTGGTCGGCGCGGTTGCGGCCGGGGCGGCCTTCTGTACCACGGGATCGGGGATCTGTCCGGCGCCGGGATGCGGTACCGCGTCGTCGCCTTCATGCTCGCCGGCCTCGACATCGCGGGCCGGCTTCAACGTGCGCAGCGGACGGGAGAGGTCGTGCTTGATGGCCGGCCCGGAGTCGCTGTTGAGGGCCGATGTCGACGGGTCGGCCGTACCGGCCGCGGCCTGCGCCGGCGCGCCGGTGAGCGCGGCGAACGACGCGGAGGCCAGGATCAGGCCGGCGAGGGTGGCGCCGGCTCGGCGTAGCAGGATACGCATCGGGAACGTCCCTTCGGGGGTGGACCGGGCCTGGGGCGGGGCGCGGTCCGGGACCTGTGTTGCCCGGATGGTCGCAGTGTGGCTGGCATCATCGCAATAGGCCAATATTTAGATGCATCCACCTCGGCCCTTGACTCGGCCCTCGCCGGTCACCGGGCAACCCTCACCCGTCACAAGATCATCAAAGTTCCGCCCGGCGGTACGTTGCTATACGGTGAGCTGGTGAGAGTCGAGCGCCACTGGTGGAACGGAAATCGCACGGGGTACGGGCGTCGCGACGTGTACATACGCACCGACGGCGAGTTATGGGAAGTCGAGGCGCAGGCGGGCGGCAGCAGCGGTCGCTCCACCGTGCAGCAGTGCCCCGGGCAGGCGTCCGCGGTGATCCTTGCCAGGGCCTGGCTGGGTGGGCGTGCGGAGTGGCGGGAAATGGTGCCGTAGGGCGGATCCGGCGCGGGTGACGGCGATCCCGACATGCCGCACCGCGCCGGCACCGCGCGGCATGTCGGCGGCAGGTCCGGCCATTTCAGCGGAGTGTGACGTGCGCGACGATAGTAGCCATGGACATTGTTTCCAAGTACTGTATCTCTCGTGCCGCGATCATCGGACAACCTCACCACCGGGTACCTGCTCTGGCGGGTGGCCACGACCTGGCGCACCGCGGTCGATCGGGCGGTTGCTCCGCTCGGGCTGACCCACGCGCAGTATTCATTGCTCGCTTCGCTCTACGGCCTGTCCCGGACCGGAAGTCGACCGAGCCAGCGTGAGCTGGCCGACTTCACCGGACTCGAACCGATCTTCGTGTCGAAGCTCGCCCGAGCGCTGGAGCGGACCGGCCTGCTCGCCAGGGCCTCGCATCCGGCCGACACCCGGGCGGTCCAGCTGACGCTGACCGACCACGGCACCGACGTTGTGCTCCGCGCGATCGCGATTGTCCGCGCGCTGCAGGAGGACAACACCGCATCGATCGGTGGGACGAAAAGCCCACAGAACCGCCAACTCATCCGCACCTTGCGGACGCTGCTCGGGCTCCCGCCACAGTCCGGCGGGGCCGATGAGGACAGGAGTGTCACCATGCCCGACACACCAACACTGACCGGCCAGGACATCGCCGAGGCCCAGGGAGCGGTCCGCGCCCTGCTCGGTGAGGTCCTTGCCAAGACCGGCAGTACCAGCAACGAGTACGTAGTTCTGCGCGTGCTGGCCGTACGCGGTCCCGCCGCGTCGCCCAGCGCGTTCCACGAGTTCCTGGCCGGACAGCGCCAGCTCGGGCTGGACCTGCCGGCTGTCGCCGTACTCCTGAGTGGGTTGGAAGCGAAAGGACTGATCACCGGGGGTGAACCGGACAGCCCGGGCCCGACCGAGCTGACCCCGCAGGGCGAAGCCCTGTACGCCAGCCTGATCGAGGCGGTCGCGCCGGTAACCCGGCAGCTCTACGCCGACTCCGACCCCGACGACCTGGCCACCGCGCATCGGGTGCTGACCGACGTCGCGCGGCGGGCGCAGCGGCTGCGTAACGAGATCGGGTAACCGGCGATCCGCGAGCGGCGATAATGACCACATGGATGACGCCGTGCAGGCACGCATCCTGGAAATCGCCCATCGCCGGCTGCACAACCAGCACCTGTCGGGTCCCCCGCTGGCCGATCCGGTCGCCGTGGTGCGGCACTTCGGCGCGATGCAGGCGCAGGAGTACGCGATCGCGCGGTGGTCGGTCGGCCAGCGTACCCGCGGGTACGA
>DASRRF010000695.1:0-7183 GCA_035695905.1 Micromonosporaceae bacterium
GCTGCTCACCGCCGTACTCGCCGGAAGCGACGCGACCCCGGCGAGCCGCAACCTGATCACCACGCTGGGCTACCTGATCCTGCCCACGATCTTCTTCTACGGGCTGGCCGCGCTGCTCGCCGCGATCCTCAACACCCGCGACCACTTCGCCGCCCCGATGTGGGCGCCGATCCTGAACAACGCGGTGGTCATCGCCACGTTCGGGGTCTACATCGCGGTGTACGGCGCGCGCCCGCTGGTCCCCGAGCAGATGTCCGGCGGGCAGGTCGCGCTGATCGGCGTCGGCACGTTCCTCGGCATCGTGATCCAGTCGATCGGGCTGTGGCCGGCGCTGCGCCGGGTCGGGTTCCGCTGGCACGCCCGGTTCGACCTCCGCGCGCTGCACCTGCGGGAGATCGCGCACCTCGGCGGCTGGGCGTTCTGCTACGTCGTGGTCAGCCAGCTCGGCCTGCTGGTGCTGATCCGGCTGGCCAACGAGGCATCCGCCCGCGGCGACGCCGGCCCAATGATCTTCAACAACACGTACCTGCTGCTGATGATGGCGCACGGCATCGTCGCGGTTTCGATCATCACGGCGTTGCTGCCGCGGATGAGCGCGGCCGCGGCTTCGGGCAACTTCGCTGAGTTCACCGCGGACCTGTCCCGCGGTACCCGGATGTCCGCGGTGGTACTGGCCCCGATCTCGGTCGGGTACGCGGTCCTCGCGCTGCCGATCGCCCGGACGCTGTTCGAGTACGGGGCGTTCACCGCGGCCGCGGCGCGCTCGACGTCACTCGTCCTGCTGATGGCGGCGCTGGCCCTGGTCCCGTTCTCGGTCAGCCAGCTGTACACGTTCGCGTTCTACGCGCTGCCGGATACCCGCACTCCCGCGTTGATCAACATTCCGGTCGTCGGGGTACGGGTGGGCCTGCAGATCTGGCTCGCCGCCGTACTCGGGTCGGCCTACCTCGCGGCCGGGCTGATGCTCGGCAACGCGATCTCGTTCGTGCTGGCCGCGGTCGTCTCCGGGGTCCTGCTGCGCGGCCGGGTCGGGCCGGTCGGGCTGCGCCGGATCCTGGTCACGTTCGGCAAGGCGCTGGTCGCATCGCTCGGCGCCGCGGTGGTCGGGCTGGTTGTCGTGGGTACCCTCGACCGCCTGTTCGGCAACGGCAAGCTGGTCGCGATCGCCGACCTGGTGCTCGGCGGCGCGGCGATCGTCGCGGTCTACGGCGCGCTGGCGATGGCGCTGCGCATGCGGGAAGTCACCGACCTGGTGTCGATGGTGCGCCACCGGATCCGCCGCCCCCGCCCTCCCCGCTCCCCCCACGATCTTGGAAGGTTGTCACCCCCAGAGGGGTAAGGCCCTTCCAAGATCGCGGGGGGCGGGGCGAGTGGTCAGCGCTTGCGCTTGGCGGTACCGAAGATGGAGCGGGCGATCGCGGAACCGGCCGCCGCGGCCGCGGACCGCAGGAACTGCTTGGTTGCGCTGGAGCCGAGCACCTGCTCGACCACGGTCGGCTCGGCCTTCGCCGCCTTCGCCGGGGGCTTGCCGGCGGGCGCCGCGGGCTCGGCAGGCGGGCCGGGGGACGCCGGTGGGACCACCCGGGCGGCCAGCTTCTCGTACGCCGACTCGCGGTCGACCACCTGGGCGTACTTCGGGTAGAGCGCCGAGCCGCGGACGATCGAGTCCATCGTGGTGGGCGGCGCCGGATCCATCGACGACTGCGGCGCCCGCAGCCGGGTCCAGGCGACCGGCGTCGGGGTGCCCTTCTCGGTCAGCACGGTAATCACCGCCTCGCCCGTACCGAGCTGGGTGAGCACCTCCTCCAGGTCGTACCCGGAGATCGGGAACGTGGACGCGGTTGCCTTCAGCTTCTTCGCGTCATCCGGGGTGTACGCCCGCAGCGCGTGCTGGACCCGGTTGCCGAGCTGGGCCAGCACATCCGCGTGTACGTCCTTCGGCGTCTGGGTGACGAAGAAGATCCCGACGCCCTTGGACCGGATCAGCCGTACGGTCTGCGTGATCGAGTCGAGGAACGCCTTGGACGCGTCCTTGAACAGCAGGTGCGCCTCGTCGAAGAAGAACACCAGCGTGGGCCGCTCGACGTCGCCGACCTCGGGCAGCGCCTGGAAGAGGTCGGCGAGCAGCCACATCAGGAACGAGGAGAACAAAGCCGGCTGGGCCGCGACGCCGGGCAGCTCCATGATCGAAACAAGCCCCCTGCCGTCCGGCGTGGTACGCAGCAGATCCGCCGTCTCGAACTCGGGCTCGCCGAAGAAGTCCTCGGCACCCGCGTCGGTGAACTTCACGATCTCCCGCAGCAGTACCCCGGCGGTCTGCCGGGACAGCCCGCCGAGCGCCTTGAGCGCGTCCGCGCCCTCGTCGGAGACCAGGTACTGGATCACCGCGCGCAGGTCCTTGATGTCCAGCAGCGGAAGCGCGTTGTCGTCGGCGAAGTGGAAGATCAGGTTGAGCGACGACTCCTGTACCTGGTTGAGCCCGAGCACCTTGGCCAGCAGCGTCGGGCCGAACGCGGTCATCGTGGCGCGTACCGGGATGCCCGTACCGTGCCCGCCCAGGGCATAGAACTCCACCGGGTACGCCGTGGGCTGCCAGTCCTGCCCGACCTCGCTGGTCCGCTCAGTGATCTTGTCGTTCGGCGTACCGGCCACCGCCATGCCGCCGACGTCGCCCTTGATGTCGGCGAGGAACACCGGTACCCCGGCCGCGCTCAGCTGCTCGGCGAGCACCTGCAGGGTCTTGGTCTTGCCGGTACCCGTCGCGCCGGCCACCAGCCCGTGCCGGTTGGTCATCGCCAGCGGGATACGGACCTTGGCGGCAGGGTCCGCGGCGCCGTCGACGACGAGCGCACCGAGCTCCAGGGCCGGCCCGGTGAACGCGTACCCCGCCTGCACCTCGGCAACGACATCCGCCGGCGCACTCTTCGCCATGACAACCGCCCTTTCACGAATAAATCGGAGAAAGCGTACCGACTGGGCGGCAGCTTCGGGCGAGAGACGGTGAGCATCTGCCAGGTAAGGTCGGTCAAGCAGGGCAGACCAGACAGCCGGCGCCGGGAGCGGCCCGAACCGCCTACGCTAAGACACAACAGCACTCTCACATGCGTTCCAGAGCTCGACTCGATCACCGAGGGAGGACGGGTGACCCAGGTCGGCGAAGGTCATGAGGGGGATTCCTACCCGGTCATGACCTTCGGTGCGCCCGTGGTCGGCGAGATCCTCGCCGACCGGTACCGCCTCGAAGAGCACATCAACAACGACTCCGCCGGCCGGCAGGTGTGGCGGGGTACGGACATCGTGCTGCGCCGGCCGGTCGCGGTCGTGCTGCGGTACCCGGGCGGGGACTCCGCCACCGAAATGCTCAGCGCCGCGGTCGCCGCCAGCCGGGTGACCCACTCGCACCTGGTCGGGGTGTACGACGCGATCGACGAGGGCGACCGGGCCTACGTGGTACGGGAGTGGGTCGACGGGGCCGCGCTGCGCGACTACGTTGCCCAGGCGCCGCTGGACGCGGGCCGGGCCACCACGGTCGGGCACGCCGTGGCCTCCGCGGTCGCCGCCGTCCATGCGACCGGAATGGTGCACGGCAACATCCACCCCGGTACGGTCCTGATCGGTACGGACGGCCGGGTGGTGCTCGCCGACGCGCGGGCCGACGACGCGGCCACCCCGGAGGGAGACATCCGGGCGGTCGGCGGGATCCTCTACTTCGCGCTGACCGGGCACTGGCCACACGCCGAGCTACCCGGGCAGACCGGCTCCCGGAACCTGCATGACGCCCCGCGCGACCAGCACGGGTTGGCGACGCCGCGGCAGATCCGCGCGGGCGTACCGGCGTACCTCGACGAACTCGTCTCCGACCTGCTGGACCACCGGCTGGCCGTACCCTCCGGGGAGGTTCTCGCCGCGGAGCTCGGCCGGTTGGACGCCGAGGCCGAGGTCGACGCGACGATGGACGCCCCGTACTACGACGAGAGCCCGCTCGGTTTCGGCGCGGTGAGCGCGGCCGAGCCGTCCCGGCCGGCCGGCAAGAAGGTCACGATCGGCATCATCGCGCTGCTGGTGGTCGCCGCGATCGGCCTGCTCATCGGGATGAAGTTCGTGCAGTCCGCCGGTGCCGACAACAATCCGGGCAGCCCACCGGGCTCGCAGGCGCCGAACACCGCGACCACCGGCCCGGGCGGCGACGCGACCGCACTGGCACTGAACGCGAACCAGGTACGCATCGTCGACCCCGGCGGGGACCGCCAGGAGATCGCCGGCTCCGACAAGATTGTTGACGGGGACCTGAGCACCGCCTGGCGCACCCAGCACTACAAGACGGCCAAGTTCGGCAACATCAAGGGCAAGACCGGGATGGGCGTCCTGATCAACCTGGGCGAGCCGAAGAAGGTCAGTGTCGAGGTCACCCTGTCCGCGGTCGGGGCCTCCGCCGACATGCGCGCCGGCAGTGCCGATCCCGGCTCCACCAAGACCGGTGACCAGCAGATCCTCGCCACGTACCAGGTGGTCGGCCAGCAGTACGTCGAGCACCCCGGCACCAAGATGGTGTTCACCCTCGACGAGCCGGCGCAGTACCTGCTGGTCTGGTTCACCAGCCTGCCCAAGGACGGCGACGGCTACCAGGTCGGGGTGCAGGAGATCGTCGTCCACCCGCTGGGCTGACGCCGAGTAGGGTGCACGCCGTGACCGCCGACGCGCTCCCCTCCGCGGAGGCGGCATCATGACCGCCGCGGTCGACCCCAGCGACGAGGAGTTGCTGCGCGCGCACGCGGCCGGTGACCGTACGGCCTTCGACACGCTGGTACGCCGGCATCGCGACCGGCTCTGGGCGGTTGCCCTGCGTACCCTCGGCGATCGCGAGGACGCCGCGGACGCGCTGCAGGACGCGCTGCTCTCGGCATACCGGGCGGCCGGCCGGTTCCGTGGTGACGCCGCGGTCACCACGTGGCTGCACCGGATCGTGGTCAACGCCAGCCTGGACCGGATCCGCCGGCGGCAGGCCCGGCCGACCGTACCGCTGCCGGAGACCGGGTCGATGCCCGCGGCGCCGGCGGTGGACCGCGACACCGCGCTGGATGTACGCGCCGCGCTGGCCCGGTTGCCGGTCGAGCAGCGCGCCGCGCTGGTCCTGGTCGACATCCAGGGGTACGGGGTTGCCGAGGCCGCGCAGATCCTGGGCGTCGCCGAGGGCACGGTGAAGAGCCGGTGCGCGCGGGGACGGGCGCGGCTGGCGGTACTGCTCGGATACCTGCGGCCGGGTGCCCCGCACCACCCGGGGAACCGGGCGGCCGGCGGTCACGTCCCATCTGGGATTGGTTTGGCGGAACAACAGGTCAGCGAGGACGAGGCGTGATGGCGGCGGAGTTCGGCGGGCTCGGATCCGGCGAGGAGCTGGACCTGCTGGCCGACTATGCGGCCGGCCTGCTGCACGGTACGCCGGACGGCGCCGAGGTCCGCCGGTTGATCGCCACCGATCGAGCCTGGGCCGCCGCGTACGCCGGGCTGACCGGAGCCGAGCCGATGGTACGGGCCGAGCTCACGGCGCTGGGTACGGCCGGCGCGGCGATGCCGGCGGAGGTGTCCGCCCGGCTGTCTGCCGCGCTGGCGGCCGAGCCGCCAACGCAGAGCGCCGGCCCGGGTAGGCACGCGGCACACCGTACCCCCGCGTCCTTGGCCCAAGCGCGCGCCCGACGGCGGCGGCGCCAATGGACGGCGGCGGTCGGGGCGGTCGCCGCCGGGGTAGTGGCGTTCGTCGCGTTCGGCCAGCCGCTGCTGCGCGGCACGGTAACCACACCGGCCAGCACCAAGGGTGGCGCGGCGCAGGCACCTGCGCAGGCCGGGGATGCGAAGTCGTCCGGCCGCAACGCCGAGGCGGTACCCCCGCAGGCGCCGGAGGCCCCGGGGCTGCAACTCACCGCGAGCGGCCTGGACTACCGCGCCGACACGATAGCCGGCTTCGCGGCCGGCAAGACTCCGCTGTCCTCCGCCCCGAACGCGGCACTGAGCGGCGGCGGCACGCTGAACGACAAGACGAGGGCGATCGCGCCGGCGGACCTGACCCGGCTGCTCGAACCCGCGGCCCGGCAGGCCTGCCTCGCCGCGGTGAACATCGCCTACCCGGGCCGGCCGATCCAGATCGACTACGCCCGCTTCAACGGCGCGCCCGCGCTAGTCGTCTTCCAGGCCGACGCGGCCGGGATCGGTACCGCGATCAGCCGGGTCGTCGTGGTCGGGCCGGCGTGCGGCCTGCCCGGATCGGGAGCGGACCTGCGGTACTCCGCACCGGTCGGCTAGCCCGGGCGCGGCCGGGACCTGCCCAATTGGCCGGGAGCGGCCGAGGCTGCCCTGGCGGCGGCCGGGCGCCCGCGGGTGATGTGACCCACCGCAACCCGGCATAGGGAATTGTCGGTTCGTAGGATGACGTTCTGCACAGCGAACGATGGTTGCTGCGCGCCCCGCGCACACGAGGAGTCCCGGTGGACGACATTCGCAATCTGATCATCATCGGTTCCGGTCCGGCCGGCTACACGGCCGCGATCTACGCCGCCCGAGCCAACCTGAAGCCCCTCGTCATCGAGGGTGCCCAGTCCGGCGGCGCGCTGATGACCACCACCGACGTGGAGAACTTCCCCGGGTTCCCGGACGGCGTTCTCGGCCCGGACCTGATGGATCAGCTGCGCAAGCAGGCCGAGCGGTTCGGTGCGGAGTTCCTGACCGACGACGTGACCCGGGTGCAGCTGGCCGGCGATCCGAAGACCGCCTGGGTGGGTGCGACCCCGTACCAGGCCCGCGCGATCATCCTGGCCACCGGGTCGGCCTGGCGCCCGCTCGGCGTACCGGGCGAGCAGGAGCTGCTGGGGCACGGGGTGTCATCGTGTGCCACGTGTGACGGGTTCTTCTTCCGCGGCCAGCACATCGTGGTGGTCGGCGGGGGTGACTCGGCGATGGAGGAGGCGACGTTCCTCACCCGGTTCGCCGAGACGGTCACCATCATCCACCGGCGGGACGAGTTCCGAGCCAGCAAGATCATGCAACAGCGCGCGTTCAACGACCCGAAGATCAAGGTCGGGTGGAACTCCGTGGTCGAGGAGATCCTCGGCACGGACGGCAAGGTCTCCGGGGTACGGGTACGCAACGTGCACACCGGCGAGCCCCGGGTCCTCGATGTGACCGGCGTGTT
>DASRRF010000696.1:0-3641 GCA_035695905.1 Micromonosporaceae bacterium
CCCAGCTCGACGTGTACCTCCAAGCCGATGACCGGCTCGTACCGCCTCACCACGTCCTCGATGGACATGACGGTCGTGCTCATGTGTAGCTCCCATCCCGGATCGACCCGGACAGCCTAGCCGGCGCCGTTGCCGGCTCTACGGATACTCGGCGGCAGAGATCGTCCCCTCGGGTCTTGTGCATTGATCGATTGATGCGATATTGAGGAGCGTCCGCGATTTCCGTACGCCTCTCCCCCGGAGGTCAATGGGATGTCCGCAATTACATCGCGGCTCAGCGCCGAGGCGCTGGGTACGCTCGTCCTGGTCTACTTCGGCTGCGCCGCGATCGTCAGCGGGGCCGGGTTGCTCGGCTTTTCGATCGCGTTCGCCCTCGCGCTCGCGGCGGCGATCTGGGTCTTCGGAGCGACGTCCGGTGGGCACTTCAACCCGTGGGTGACCCTGGCCACCGCGCTGCGCGGGCAGCTCAGCTGGGTCGAGGCCGCGGAGTACGCCATCGCCCAACTGATCGGTGCCACCGTTGCCTCGCTGCTGCTCTGGGCCACGTACGGCACCGCCGGGATCAACGGCCTGCTGGGCGCGACCCGGCTCGGCGCGGCAGCCGACTCCGGTGTCGGGCTGCTCAGCGGACTGGTCGCCGAGGCGCTCGGCACCTTCGTGTTCATCTGCGTGATCATCTCGCTGACGACCGGCGCCCGCGCGGGCAACCGCACCACCGGTCTCGGCATCGGCCTCACCCTCGGCTTGGCGAACATCTCGCTCGCCATGATCACCGGCGCGTCGCTGAACTTCGCCCGTACGTTCGCCCCCGAGTTCGTCCTGACCATCCGGGGCGGCGGGGTGGCCGACTGGTCGCACATCTGGGTTTACCTCCTCGGTCCGGCGATCGGTGCCGCGGCCGCCGCATTCGCGTACGACCGGGTAACCATGGCCCCGGCCGCCAAACCCTAATCGACGTTGTCCGGAGCCGGACCAGCCGGCTCCGGACAGCGTCTGGTCACAAGGCGGGTGGGGCCAGCGCGGGCAGGGCAGACTCGAGCGCGGCGGCCACCCGGTACATCCGCTCGTCGGCCATCGCCGGTGCCATCACCTGCAGGCCGACCGGCAACCCCGCAGAGAGTCCACAGGGGACGGAGATGCCCGGCCCGCCGTACAGGTTCGACGGCACCGTGTAGAGATCGGCCAGGTACATCTGGTACGGATCGGCGGTCCGTGCCCCGAACGGGAAAGCCACGAACGGCGTGGTCGGGCTCACCAGCACGTCCGCTTTCTCGAACGCCGCCGCGAAGTCGCGGGCGATCAGGGTACGCACCTTCTGCGCTTGGCCGTAGTAGGCGTCGTAGTAGCCGGCGGACAACGCGTACGTGCCGAGGATGATGCGCCGCTTGACCTCCGGCCCGAACCCGGCGTCCCGGGTCAGTGACATCACCTCTTCCAGCGCCCGCTTCCCGTCATCGCCGACCCGTAGTCCATATCGGACACCGTCGAACCGGGCCAGGTTCGACGAGCACTCACTCGGCGCGATCAGGTAGTACGCCGGCAGCGCGTACTCGAAATGCGGGCAGGACACCTCGACGATCTCGGCGCCGAGCTTGGTCAGCGCGGCCACCGCGTCGCGGAACGCGGCCATCACGCCGGGTTCGGCGCCCTCGCCCTCGAACTCGCGGACCACGCCGAGCTTCATCCCGGTCAGGTCGCCGGTGGCGCCCCGCCGCGCCGCCTCGACAACCGGCGGGACCGGCGCCGGGATCGACGTCGAGTCGCGCGGGTCGTGCCCGGCCAGCACCGCGTGCAGCAGCGCGGCATCCTCAACGGTACGGGCACAGGGACCCGGAGTGTCCAAAGAGGACGAGAAGGCGACGAGCCCGTACCGCGAGATGCTGCCGTACGTGGGTTTGGCGCCGACCGTACCGGTCACCGCGCCGGGCTGGCGGATCGAGCCGCCGGTGTCGGTGCCGATCGCCAGCGGTGCCTCGTGGCTCGCCACCGCCGCGGCACTGCCGCCACCGGATCCACCCGGAATCCGGGACAGGTCCCAGGGGTTGTACGACGGCCCGAACGCACTGTACTCAGTGGACGATCCCATCGCGAACTCGTCCATGTTCGTCTTGCCGAGCATCACCAGGCCGGCATCCTTGAGCCGGCGCACGATCGTGGCGTCGTACGGCGGGATCCAACCTTCCAGGATCTTCGACCCGCACGTGGTCGGCACGCCCTTGGTGGCGAGCACGTCCTTGACCGCGATCGGTACGCCGTCCAGCGGACCGCGCGGCTCTCCGCGCCCGCGGCGCGCGTCGGCGGCGCCGGCCGCGGCGACCGCGCCGTCCGTGTCGACATGGAGGAACGCGTGCACCTTCGGGTCGACCGCGGCGATCCGGTCGAGGTGTGCCCGGGTGACCTCCGCCGCGGACACCTCTCCCGCGGCGATCAGGCAGCCCAGCTCCGCGGCGGTCTTCGTGGTCAGGTCGCGCACGGCCCTATGCCTCCTCGTCCAGAATCCGCGGTACGCGGAACCGCGCGCCCTGGAGATCCGGCGCGCCTCGCAGCGCCTCGTCCGGCGTCAGGCCCGGGACGATGACGTCGTCGCGCAGCACGTTGGTCAGCGGCACCGAGTGCGAGGTCGGTGGGATGTCGTCCGCGGCGACCTCAGCCACCCGCGCGACCGACTGGAGGATCACATCCAGCTGGCCAGCGAACACATCCAACTCCTCGTCGGTGACGGCGAGCCGCGCGAGGTGCGCCAGGTGCGCGACCTCCTCGCGGGAGATGGCGGCCATGGGCGTGCTCCCTCTGCGTCGTCCGGGGCTGGTTGGCTGAGCGTGTCATGCGTACGCCGACCCGAGCGAGTCTATTTGCCGCCCTTCGGGCGCCGCCGGTCGCCCCGCCGCGGGGCCGGTACGGTCCTGCCCGCCGGGCCGGCGTCGCTCGGCCGAAACATGGGGCCGATATCCATCTCACGGGCAGATATCACCGCCATCAGGCAACCGCCGGGTAGCCGGTGAATGCGGCCCGTGTGGCGGTTGCCGGGCGTGGCCGATATCTGGTCCCGAGATAGATATCGGCCCCCATGTGTCAGATCAAACGCAGGCAACGACGAGGACGACGAGGCCGACGCCGCCCTCACCGCCGGACCGTGACCACCACGTTGACCGGCAGGTCGTCCACGATTGTCCACTGTGTAGTGTCGAACTGGCTGCGGGAAAACCGTTGGTCCCGCCACATCCAGCCACCGTCCGGCTGCTTGGTGAGGACGAAGATGTCGATCGGGCCGAACTTCGTGTGCGCCGAGTCGCGGGCGAACGCCGCCGGATCGCTGGTGGCGGCCAACCGCCGTACCTCCGCCATCCGCTGGTCCCACAGCTCGAACGAGCCGGAGGCACCGCGCGATATGCCCAGGTACGCGGGCCACGGCAGGAACGCGAACAGCCGCTCGTCGTTGGAGAGCGTCACCCTGCGCGGGTCCGGCCCGAGCGCACCCTCCACCGCGCGCTGGATCGGCTGCACCGGGAACCATGCGGTACGGCCGCCGGCCGGCGCGAACTTCGGGTAGGTCCCGTCCGGCAGCGGCTCGGTGTGCGCCTGCACCGTGTAGTGAGCGGTCGGCGCAAAGGTACCGGGCATCCAGGAGTTCCCGTACGTGT
>DASRRF010000697.1:0-5514 GCA_035695905.1 Micromonosporaceae bacterium
TCGCACAGCCGGCGAGCAGCTGGTCGCCGGTCCGCTGGGCGACCGCGATCGACCGGTCCGCGGCGAGCCAAGCCAGTTCGTGCTCGCCCAGCTTGCGCAGCACCGACGAGCCGATCTGGTACACCTGCCCGAGCAGGTGCGCCGCCGAGCTGGGCTCGCCGGCCGACGCGAACGCGACGTCGGCCGCCTGCGCGTCGCGCAGCAACCGGGGCAGCGAGCGGGCCAGCACGCCGTACTTCGCGTGCTGGTAGCTCAGCCAGGCGTGCCCGACCGCCTTGCGCATCTCGGCCAGCGCCGGCGCGTCCGGCGGTACCTGGGAGAACGCGCTCATCTGGTCGTACCGCTCCAGCGCGGCCCGGATCTCCTCGACCTCGACCTGGTCGATGCAGTTGATGTTGTCCGGCCGGCGTTCCGGGTCCTTGCCGAGCAACAGCTGTACGTCGACCTGGAGTACGTCGGCGATGTCGTAGACCACGGAGAACTTGTCGAGCCGGCGTACCCCGCGCTCGACCTTGTCCACCCAGCTCTTCGACTTGCCTAGCCGGTCGGCGAAGACCTGCTGGGACATCTTGCGGCGGGCGCGCCAATACGCAACCCGGCGGCCGATCGGCAGCTCGTCCACGCCCGCCCTCCCCTTGCCTGCTTCCGGCATCGGTTCGGAATCTCAACATCAGGACCAGATCGCACACGCAGTGCGCCGGTCCAGCTACCGATGCTCGTAGTTTCTTATGCAAGTTGCAACGGCTCTCTGTCAAAAGCAACGACCGGTCGTTGGACCGGTGACGGCGGTGTGCTATGTCGCCGTCGTGGCGAGCCTTGGGGATTGTTCATGAGCTGGATCTTCCGCCCGCTGGAACGTGGGCGACTCGGTCGGGCGGCGCAACGGTTCGCCGCCCATGGTTGGGACGTCGTGCCGGGTGCCCGGTGGACCGGTGATCGCTACCGGTGCGACGACGCCGGTTGTCCGACGTTCGGGTGTCACCCGGCCACCGATCACTGGGAACTCGTCGCGTCGCACGACCCGGCGATCGTCGCAGACTGGTGGCGGGGCATGCCGTACACGGTCCTGCTGCCGACCGGCACCGCCTTCGACGTGATCGAGGTGCCCGCGACGATCGGCAACCAGGCATCGCGTGGTGCGGTGATCGGACCGGTTGCGGTCGCGGCCGGCGGGCGTTGGATGTTTCTGGTACGCCCCGGCGACGGCCTGCGGCCGGAACTGGCCGACCGGCCGGACATCGTGCTGCACGGCCATGGCTCCTGGGTACCCGCGCCGCCCACCCGCGAACGCGGTGGCCCGATCCGCTGGGAGATCTCCCCCGATCGGGCCAGCTGGCGGCTGCCGTCCTCGTACGCAGTACAGGAGCGGCTGATCACCGCGCTGGCCAACGCCCGGCGCGGCGACCGTACCCACGTCAGCCCCGCGTACGCGATCTGAGCTGCGGTTACGCGACCGGTCGGGCGCGCCGTCGTTAGTCGATGGCGAGGGGGTCCGACACATGACATCGAACGAGGTAACCCGCCGCTGGGCCGGTACCCGGCCGGCCGGTTCACGCCCGGGCGGCTCCCGCCCGCACGGTTCACGACCTGCCGGTACGCACCGGCCGGTGCGCTCCACCGGCTGACCTTGGGGCGCGCCCGCCTATCCCGGCCGGCGTGCGCGCCTGGTTGACCGGCCGGCATGGACGGATGTCGCTGGGCGTCGTACGGTCGGTCATGCGCCCCCGCCACTGTGCCTTCCCTCGACCCCGCCACCCCGCCCACTTCGTGATCGCCATCGCCACCCTGACCGTCGCCTCGCTCCTCGGCGTACCCGCACCGAACGCCGCCGCCGCCACGCCCACCGATCTCTTCTTCTCCGAGTACGTCGAGGGGTCGTCCAACAACAAGGCGGTGGAGGTCTTCAACGGCACGGGTGCCGCGATCGACCTCGCGGCCGGGGGCTACCTCGTGCAGATGTACTTCAACGGCGCGACCACGGCCAACACCTCGGTGAACCTGACCGGCGCGGTGGCCGACGGCGATGCGTTCGTACTCGCCCAGGCATCCGCGTCCGACCCGGTGCTCAGCCGGGCCGACCAGACCAGCGGGGCCAGCTTCTTCAACGGCGACGACGCGGTCGTACTGCGCAAGGGCGGTGCGGCCGGGCCGATCCTCGACGTGATCGGGCAGATCGGCTTCGACCCGGGCACCGAGTGGGGTTCCGGGTTGACGAGTACGGCGGACAACACACTGCGCCGGGCGACGTCGATCACCTCCGGCGACACCGATCCGGCCGATGCGTTCGACCCTTCGGGGCAGTGGGTCGGATATCCGACAGACACCTTCGACGGGTTGGGTACCCACGCGGTCAACGTGGCGGAGCTCAACTGCGGCGGCACGCTGAGCACCCCGCAGGGCACCGGCGCGGTCCGCGTGGTCAGCGCGAGCGACCCGGACGACGTGGTCGTCGACCTCGCGATCAGCGCGGTGCAGCCGGTACCGGCCGCCGGCTCGATCTCCCGTACGGCACTCACGCCGGCGACCGACATCGGGGGTACGGCCACCGCTGAGGTCACTGTGGACGGTGCCGTACCCGCCGGTGGGTACGCGGTGACGATGACGTCCACCGATGCCGATGGCACCACCGCTTCGTGCACGTTCACCGTCCAGGTGACCACCGTACTGACCGTCGGCGAGGTGCAAGGGTCCACATTGGACACCGAGTCCGCGCGGGCCGACCGGTCCCCGCTGGCACCCGCGTCCGGCAACGGATCCAGCTCGCTGCTGTACGACGTCCGCGGCGTCATCACCCAGCGGACGCTGGCCCGTACCGCGGCGGGGGCCAACCAGTACGGCTTCTTCCTGCAGAGCCGGCTCGGCGCCACCGACGGCGACCCGACCAGCTCGGACGGCATCTTCGTGTTCATGGGCGGCTTCTCCTCGCTGATCGGCGGGTACCAGCCGCGGGTCGGCGACGAGGTGATCCTGCACGCCCGGGTCGCCGAGTTCTTCAACCTCACCCAGCTCACCAGCGCCTCGCTGGTCAGCGTTGTGGACACCGCGGTGTCCGATGTGGAGGTTCCCGACGCGGTACCGCCACCGGACCTGGCCGCGGCGGACACGTTCTGGGAGCGGCACGAGGGCATGCAGCTGCGGGTACGCGCCGGCAGCGGGGTGACCAGCGGGCGGGACGTGTTCGCCGGTACGGCCGATGCCGAGGTCTGGCTGGTGGATGTCGACGACCCGCTGCTCGACCGGGCCGATCCGTACGCCCGGCGGGTGTTCCGCGATCCGCACCCGTTGGACAACAACCCCGGCGTGCTCTTCGATGACGGCAACGGCCAGCGCATCCTGCTGGGCAGCCTCGGTCTCAAGTGGACGATGGGCGACAACACGGTGATGCTGCCGCCGGCCCGGCTGTTCGACACGCTGAGCGCGGACGTTCGCGGCGGGCTGTACTTCTCCTTCGACAAGTACGGCATCCAGCCCGAGCAGGCCGCGTTCACGCCCGGTGTGGACCCGTCGGCGAACCACCCGCCGCGCGCCGCCGACCGGGCCGACGAGCTCGCGGTGGCCACGTACAACATGGAGAACCTGTACGACTTCCGGGACGACCCGTTCGACGGCTGCGACTTCACCGGCAACACCGGTTGCCCCGGGGTCAGCCCGCCGTTCGACTACGTACCGGCCAGCGACGCCGCGTACCAGGCCCGGCTCGCGACGATCGCCCAGCAGGTCGTCACCGACCTGCACTCCCCCGACCTGGTGCTCGTCCAGGAGGCCGAGGACCAGGACATCTGCACGGTTGCCGGCGGTGCGCTCGTGTGCGGCGCGGTCGACAACGCCGACGGCAAGCCGGACACGGTGCAGGAGCTGGCGCTTGCGGTGGCCGCCGCGGGCGGTCCGGCGTACGACACCGCGTACGACCGCGACGGCGCCGACGCCCGCGGGATCACCGCGGCGTTCCTCTACCGTACCGACCGGCTGCGGCTGGAGACACCGGACGCGGCCGACCCGGTGCTCGGGTCGGCTCCGGCGATCACCTACCGTGCGGCCGGCCTGCCGTACAACACCGACGTGCAGAACCCGAAGGCGCTCAACGCGGTGCTACCGTCCGATGTGGACAGGTCCACCGGCGTCGATGGGTCCAACGTGTACACCCGGGCGGCCCAGGTGGCCCGGTTCTTCGTCGCCGCGGCGCCGGGGGCGGACGAGGGCTATCCACTGTGGGCGGTGAGCAACCACTTCTCGTCCGGGCCCAACGTGCGGGTCGGCCAGCGTACCGAGCAGGCCGCGTACGGCGCCGCCATCGCCGCGGTGATAGGTGCGGATCCCAACGCCCGCCTGGTGTACGGCGGCGACCTGAATGTCTATCCGCGGCCGGACGACCCGATCGCGACCGCGACCGTGCCGCCCTCCGACCAGCTCCGGGCGCTCTACGACGTCGGGTTGCGTAACCTCTGGGAGAGCCTGGTGGCCGACTCTCCCGCGGCCGCGTACTCCTATGTCTTCCAGGGCCAAGGGCAGACGCTGGACCATCTGTTCGTCAACCCGGCGCTCTACGGCGACCTGGTGCAGATCCGGTCCGCGCACATGAACGCGGGCTGGCCGGCGGCGTTCGACGGCGACGGGGCACGCGGCGCGAGCGACCACGACCCGCAGGTGGCGCTGTTCCGCTCGCGGGCGCACCTGCGGGTCGCCGACGCCTCGGTGGTCGAGGGCGACTCGGGCAGTACCTCGATGGCGTTCCGGGTGACCGTGTCCCGGCCGCTGTCCCGCGATGTGCCGGTGTGTGCGGTCG
Source organism: Micromonosporaceae bacterium (assembly GCA_035695905.1). Taxonomy (GTDB): domain Bacteria; phylum Actinomycetota; class Actinomycetes; order Mycobacteriales; family Micromonosporaceae; genus EFPC-2. The sequence goes on from DASRRF010000697.1 coordinate 4,784, forward strand.
AGGTCGACCTGACCGCGAAGTTCGGCCAGGACCACGACGGCCCGGTGCTGCAGTGCGCCACGCTGCCCGCGGGCGCGACCGCGCTCACGTTCAGCATCGCGGTCCGCGGCGATCGCCGGCCGGAGGCGGACGAGCAGCTCACCCTCGTGGTGGTGGCGGATCCGGTGGTACGCCTGGACGACCCGGTCGGGATCGGGACGATCATTAACGACGACTGACGCGAGCAGGCCTCACGTCTACTCATAACCACAAGTTCCCGGAAGTTTGTGCGAACGTGCCGTAACCCGCCGGATAACCGTCTGACGGCTGTCCAAACGGACCATAGCGATGTTGGTCTACCTGACGAAAGGGTCTGCTCGCACACCCACGGCATCAAGGGAGGATCCCTGTGTCACCAGTTTCCGTGCGCCGCGGCGCCGCCAGGGTGGGCGCGGTGGCCGCCGCCGCGGTCATCGCGGTCGGCCTGTCGACGATCGCCGCTGTTCCGGCCAGCGCGGCGACCGCCGGCTACGTCCGGCTCGCCCACCTGTCGCCGGACACCCCCAACGTCGACGTCTACCTCAGCTCCGTGTCCGGCGCGATCAAGCCGCAGACGTTCCGCGGCGTCGGCTACGGCATCATGTCGGACTACCTGCGGTTGCCCACCGGTGCCTATGCGGTTGCCATGCGGGCCGCCGGTGCGCCGGCCACCGACCAGCCGGTGCTCACCACGCAGGTGACCGTCGGCTCCG
>DASRRF010000698.1:0-6454 GCA_035695905.1 Micromonosporaceae bacterium
GCCGCGCGGCCCTGGCCTACCTGTTCGTGGCGCCGCCGGCCGACCCGGCCGGCCCGGAGACCCACACCGCGGTCACCGTACCGGCGACGGGTGTCGAGCCCGCCGACTACCTGGTCCGGATCCAGGTGGACGGCGCGGCGAGCACGCTGACCGCCGGCGCGGACGGCCGGTACGACACGCCGCGGGTGACGATTCCATGACGGGTCCCGCGGAGCCCATCGACTGGGTCGCGGCCAACCAGCGCTATCTCAGCGCCGCGCTGGAGGTGGTGCGCCAATGGCTCACCGGCGGCCCGGCCGACGCGGCTACCCGGCGGCGCGACGAGGCCGGGCTGGCGATGCCGCAACCGCCCGCGCTCGACGCGATCGGCGACGCGTTCGGACTCTCCGCCTTCGAGCGGGACACGCTACTGATCTGCGCGGGGGTCGAGCTGGATACCGCCGTCGCGCAGGCGTGCGCGGTGGCGCATGGCGATCCGGTACGGACGTACGCCACGTTCGGCCTGGCGATGGCGAAGCTGCCGTCGGCGCATTGGAGCGCGGCGAGCCCGGCGGCGGCCCTACGCCGCTGGCACCTGGTCGACGTGGCCCATCCGGAGGCGCCGATGACCAGCGCGCTGCGGGTCGACGAGCGGGTGCTGCACGCGTTGACCGGCATCGGGTACCTTGACCCGCGGATCGAGCCGCTGGTCGAACAGATGCCGGCGCGCCGTGCGGTGCCCCCGGCGCTGCGCGACGCGGCGGACCGGCTGGCCGCACAGTGGTCCTCACCCTCGAGGAGTGCCGCGCAGCTGTACGGGCGGCAGCGTTCCGACCTGCGCGCCGCCGCCGCGGCCGCGTGCGAGGCGATCGGCCTGCAGCCGGTGTGCCTGCGCGCCGGTGACCTGCCGGCCACGCCGGTGGAGCGGGACCTGCTGGCCCGCATCTGCGAACGGGAGACCGTGCTGGACGGCCGGGCCTGGCTGCTCGACGTCGACGAGACCGCCCCGGACGGCGCCCGCCTCGCGATCGACATGGCCGGGCGGATCTCGGCCCCGGTGGTGGTCATCGCGCGGGAACCCGTACCCGGCGCCCCGGCCAGGCTGGCGCAGATCGCCGTACCACCACCTCGGCTCGGCGACGTCCGTACGCTATGGCGGGACTCGCTCGGCACCTCGGCGGCGCGGCTGGATGGCTGGCTGGACCGGGTCGCCGGGCAGTTCGACCTCGAGTTGGCCGGGATCGACGCCGCCATGGCCGAGATCGAGCCGGTACTCGACGACGACGATGCCGGTCCCCGGCTGTGGGACGCGTGCCGCCGGCAGGCCCGCCCGCCGCTGGACGACCTCACCCAGCGGATCGAGCCGCGCGCCGGCTGGGACGACCTGGTCCTGCCGGCCCGGCAGTCCCGGGTACTGCGGGAGGTCGCCGTGCACGTCCGGCACCGGCTGACCGTGCTGCACGACTGGGGCTTCGCCGCCCGGACCGGCCGCGGGCTGGGCGTGGCGGCGATGTTCGCCGGGCCGAGCGGGACCGGCAAGACGCTGGCCGCCGAGGTGCTGGCCGGCGAGCTCGCGCTCGACCTGTACCGCATCGACCTGAGTCAGGTGGTCAGCAAGTACATCGGCGAGACGGAGAAGAACCTGCGCAGGATCTTCGACGCCGCCGAGGCCGGTGGCGTGGTGCTGCTGTTCGACGAGGCCGACGCGCTGTTCGGCAAGCGCAGCGAGGTCAAGGACAGCCACGACCGGTACGCCAACATCGAGGTGAGCTACCTGCTGCAGCGGATGGAGAGCTACCGCGGGCTGGCGATCCTCACCACCAACCTGAAGACCGCACTGGACACCGCGTTCCTGCGCCGGCTGCGCTTCGTGGTCCAGTTCCCGTTCCCGGACGCCGCCGGGCGAACCGAGATCTGGCGCAAGGTGTTCCCCGCGCAGACGCCCACCGACGGGCTGGATCCGGTCAAGCTGGCCGGGCTGACCGTCGCCGGCGGGACGATCCACAACATCGCGCTGGCCGCCGCGTTCCTGGCCGCCGCGGTGGACGAGCCGGTACGCATGTCGCACGTCCTGCAGGCCACCCGCACCGAGTACGTGAAGCTGGAGAAGCCGCTGACCGATGCCGAGATCGCCGGGTGGGTAGCGGAAACCTGACTACCCGTTCCACGGCGCGCGCGCAGCGATTACCTTGACCACGTGCGTACGTACGCGCAGCGGGAGAGTGCGACCCCGTCGGTGGCACCGGCGATCGTGCACCGGGTGATCCGGTCTGCGGGCGCGCCGCTCGACCGCTCGATCGCCGAGTCCTACGGGCGCCGGATGGGGCACGACTTCAGCCAGGTGCGGGTACACACCGACGAGCAGGCGGCCGAGTCCGCGCGCAGCGTGGACGCGGCCGCGTACACCGTCGGGAACCACATCGTGTTGGGTACCCGGCCGTCCGAGGCGCTGCTCGCGCACGAGCTGGTGCACGTCAGGCAGTGGGGAGACCGCCCGATCCCGGACCGGTTGACGGTCGGCCCGGCCGGTGGCCCCGCCGAGCGGGAGGCGCGCGGGCCGTCCGCGCGGGGCCGGGAGAGCACCGCCGCGTTGCAGCGCGCCGCGTTCGTCTGCGACGAGTACCGGACGCGACCCAGCGGCAGCGCCCATCCCGGTCCCGGCATCACGGTCAGCTACACCGGGCCGGCGGTAACCGTCGACGCGCAGCTGCAGATGGTTGGCGGGGAGGCCGACGCGGCCAAGGCGACCACCGCGCAGCAGGCCATCAACAGCAACTGGAACGGCACGTTCCGGGACGGTTATTCGATCAAGACGCAGGCGAAGGTGGCCCACCCCGGCGCGCCGGCACCGGGCGGCACGGATGTCGAGCTGGTCCGCAGCGGCGGCCACGCGTCCTACACCCGGGGGCACTGGCTGGTCGGGTCCGACTTCGTGACCCTGAACCTGGACAATCCCCAGGCGCTGACCTGGGCCATCGCCCACGAGTTCGGGCACCTTCTCGGGCTCGGTGACCGGTACTCCGAGGGCATCGTCAGCATGATCAAGGGTGCCTTCGGCGGCCAGCGCACCGCCACCCAGGATCCCGGGTACGTGGGCAACATCATGGCCGTCTATGGCGGTCGCCTGGAGAGCAAGAACGTACGCGATCTGATCAGCCGGCACGCGCGGGTGGACTGCGTACGCGGGCACCTGGAGAGCCCGCTGTAGCCGCCGCGGTCAGCCCGAGCCCCCAGGCTCAGCCCGAGCCCGCCAGCCCGGCCCGGGACAGCTCGGCCAGGAACGCCGGCCGCCGGCGATGCCGTTCGGTCAGCTCGCGGACGAACGTCGCGAAGTCACGGGTACGGCCGCAGCGGCCGGACACCTCGCGCAGCTCCACCAGCCGGCGTACGGCATCCCGGTAGACCTCGCGGCCGGTGCTGCCGAGCACCTCGTCGACCCGGCGGCGCAGTACGTCGACGACGTCGGCCGGGTGGCCGGGCGCGCGCCGCCGGGCCAGCTCGTCCCAGACCCGCCCGGACAGGTCCGGTACCGCGCAGGCGGCCCGCCACGCACCGTCCACGTCGTCCTCGGCGAGCAGCGCGCGTACGTGGTCGCCCGGGTTGCGCCGGGCCAGTACCGCCAACGCGGCCGGCCGTTCGGCCTCCCACCGGCCGGCGTGCTGGGCGGCGTTGCGCAGTGCGGTGTAGCTGTGCAGTACCGGCGCCGCAACGAGCCCGTCACGGCGCAACCGGATCGCCGCCGAACCGCCGTCCCGGCGCAGGTACGCCTCGACCAGGAAGTCGCGCAGGCCGGCACCGGCGGGATCCTCCGGATGCGCCTTCAGCCCGCGCTCGGCCCAGTCGATCGCCGCGGCGTGCGCGCCGATGTCCCACAGCGCCCGGGCCAGCCGGCCGTACTGCGCCGCGTAACGCAGATCGCCACCGACGATCTCGACCAGCGCGGGCACATCGCGATCCAGCCGGGCTAAGCCCTCGCGGGCGTGCCGTACCTGGAAGTCCGCCGGCTGCGCGGCCCACCGTACCTGCACCTTGCGCCGGTACGCCTCGACGCCGGCCGGGCCGAGCGCCGACGCGTAGTCGGCAATGTCCACGGTGAACCAGTCCTGCCCGCCGAGCTGGAACCGGGCCAGCCAGCCGGCCAGCGCGAGCGGGTCGACCGGCGGCCGGGCCGCGCCGCACGCCTCGGCGTGCATCCGCAGCAGGCGTCGCATCAGGTCACCCATCGCGCCGGCCGAGTCGTCGGCCCGGCCGACCGCGGTGACCAGCAGGCCGATCGCCTCTTCGATCAGGGGTACGGCGTCAGCCGCCCGCCCGTCGCGGACCAGTTCCGCGAGCGCGTCGGCGACCGCGGTGGCGCCCTCGGCGTACCGGATGGCCGGCCAGTAGCCCAGATCGGCCGGGCCGATGAAGGTGGTCCGGACCGCGTCGTGCAGGCAGGTCACGTCCGGCTCCGCGTTGGCCATCGCGAGGGTCAGCCGGCGGGCCAACCCGTGGTCCCGTTCCGCGGCCTGGACCAGTAGCTCGACCAGCTCGTCGCGGTCCAGTGTGTTCAGCTGCTCGCGCAATGCCGTGTAGCGGTCGGGCGCGGGATCGGGAGGAACATCCCGCGCGTCGGGTTCGGGGCGGGTGCGGGGTGCGCGGGGCGGTCGGCCGGCGCTGGGGGGCACGGGAACATCATGCAACGTCCTGTGTGGCCGGGGCGAGCGGAGCGTGCTGTGCCGGTACCGCTGCGGTCTTTGTCTGTTCCGGCGCGGTCCTTGTCTGGTCCGGTGCCGGGGCGCGGACGCGGTCGGCGAGCGCGAGCACGCCGAGCCACACCGCGCACGCGCCGGCCATGTGCAGCCCGACCACGAGCGCCGGCAGGTGCAGGGCGTACTGCACGGCGCCGATGGTGCCCTGGGCCAGCTCGATGCCGATCAGCGCGGCGGCGGCCCGTACCGCCGGCCGGGGCGCGCCGACCGCCCGGAGCGCGAACCAGGTCGCGACGGTCAGGCCGACGAGCAGGAACCCCGCATCGGCGTGCAGCTGAGCGACGGTACGCGGGTCAAAGCCCATCCGGGGGGTTTGCGGGTCGCCAGCGTGCGGCCCGGACCCGGTGACGATCGTGCCGAGCGCGAGCACCAGGGCCGCCGCACCGACCAGCACCACGACCAGCCCGGCGACCGCCGCGGGCACCGCGGTGCGGTCGGCGGTGCCCGGCCGCCCGGCTCGTCGCCAGAGTTCGTACCCGACCGCGATGACCGCCATCGACAGGGCGAAGTGACCGGCCACCGTCCACGGGTTCAGTCCGGTCCGCACGGTGATGCCACCGAGCAGCCCCTGGGCGAGTACGCCGGCCAACCCGAGCCCGGCGAGCCGGACCAGATCGGCCCGGCGGGGACGCTGCCGGATCGCGGCGACCAGCGTGCCGATCGCAATGAGGCCGAGTACGCCACCGAGCATCCGGTTGCCGAACTCGATGACCCCGTGCCCGCCCATCGCCCGGGTGACTACATAGGATGAATCGGTACACGAGGGCCAGCTGGGGCAACCGAGGCCGGAACCGGTCAGCCGGACCGCGCCACCGGTAATCACGATGGCCACGTTCGTGACCAGGGAAGCCAGGGCGAAACGGCGCAGCACGTCCTCATGGTAGGAACCAGCGTGGCCTGGGTCACCGGCGGGGCGGTTTGCGCTCGGCACCTGAAATACGTCACACTAACGTTGTGAAAAACGCGGCAGAGATCACCGTGCCCGAGGTGGGCGCGGATGGTCGTACCCGCGATCGGGTCACCCAGCTGTTGCTGGCCCGCGGCGCGGCCAGCGCCGCGGAGCTGGGGGAGGCGCTGGGGCTGAGCTCGGCGGCGATCCGGCGGCACCTGGAGGCGATGCTCGCCGACGGCGACGTGATCTCGGTCGGCCGGCCGATCCGCGGGCACCGCGGTCGGGGCCGGCCCGCCAAGGCATTCTCGTTGACCGATGAGGCGCGCCAGCGCTGCGCCACGCATACCTATGACGACCTGGCCACCGCCGCACTGCGCTGGATCGCCGAGCGGCACGGCCCGGCCGCGGTCTCCGCGTTCGCCGCGGCCCAGGTGGCCGCGCTGGAGGATCGCTGCCGGACCGCTATGGAGGGCGCCGGCGACGACCCGTTGGCCAGGGCGGAGGCGTTGGCCAGCGCGCTGACCGGCGAGGGATACGCTGCCAGCGCGTCGGCGATCGCCTCCGGAGGCCAGCTCTGCCAGCACCACTGCCCGGTTGCGCACGTCGCCGCCGAGTTTCCGCAGCTGTGCGAGGCCGAAACCCAGGTGATTTCCCGCCTGGTCGGTACGCACGTGCAGCGCCTAGCCACCATCGCGCACGGCGACGGGGTGTGCACCACGCACATCCCGAAACCACCACCACCACCTACGACTGTGAGGACCGATCGATGACCGAGCAGACGACCCAGGATCAGCTCGTCGCGAACCTCGGCAAGTACGAGTACGGATGGGCC
>DASRRF010000699.1:0-2017 GCA_035695905.1 Micromonosporaceae bacterium
TCGTTGAGGTTGTTGACCAGGCCGGCTTGGCTCGCCGCGGACAGGGCACGCTCGCGGAAGGTGGTCAGGGTGAAGATCTGCCGCCCGGTCAGCCCATCGTGGTGGTCGGCGTTGCGGGCCGTATGGGTACCGGCCTCGTACCGGGCGTGGTGCTGGGTCTCCTTCACGAAGCCGGCGGACAGGCCCAGCCCGAGCGCCGCGAAGGCCGCGCCGAGCAGGAACGGTGCCGGCCGCAGCCCGTAGCGGGCGGCAAGATATCCGGTGGCCAGGCCGGTGACGGCGACAGCGAGGTAGCCTGCGGCCTCGTTGAACCCCATGGCCAGGCCGCGGCGGCGCGGGCCGACGAGGTCGATCTTCATGACGATCGTAGTCGACCAGGTCAGTCCCTGGTTGATGCCGAGCAGGATGTTTGCGGCGATGACCCAGCCCCAGCCCGGAGCCAGAATCAGCATCACGGGTACGGGCAAGCCGATGAGCCATCCGGCGACGAGAACCGGCTTGCGACCGTACCGGTCCGACAGCGTTCCGGCGGCGAGGTTGGTCAGCGCCTTGGTGACGCCGAAGGCGACGATGAACATCAGCGATGCGGTGAACGCGCCGACCGCGAAGACCTGGTTGGCCAGCAGTGGCAGTACGGTGCGTTCCTGGCCGATCATCCCGCCGACGAGGGCGTTGACCGCGACCAGCAGGGTGAACTGGGCCAGGTTGGCGCGCAACCCCAACCGCGTCATCGGCCGGTGTCCAGGGTGGCACCGGTCGCCTTCGCCCAGTCGTCGGCGCCGCCAACCATGACGGCCAGGTCGTGGTGTCCGGCGCGTTCGAGCAGGCTGGCGCCGGTGGTGGCGCGCTCGCCGTGCGCGCATATGACCGTCACCGGCCCACCGGGCAACTGCCCGGCGAATCCGGCGAGGTCGCCCAGCTCGATGAGCTGCGCGCCGGGTAGGTGCCCGGTGGCCACCTCGCTCGCCTGCCGGACGTCGACCACCACCGAACTGTCTACTTCGGACGGACGGATCAGGCGGGTGGTGGACAACCGTCCACCGGCGGCCGTCCACGCTGTCACGCCGCCGTCGAGTTCACCGGCGATCGGGTACCCGATGGCAAGCGCGGGCCAGAGGATGTCGGCTGAGTTCTGGTCGCGGTTGCGGACCACGACGACCGGTGCGCCCGCCGGAACGAGCCAGCCGAGCCAGGTGGCGTACTGCGCGCGGAGCGGGATGGCCAGCGAGCCGGGTACGTGCCCGGCCGCGTAGTCGGCGGCCGGGCGTACGTCGACCAGGTACCCGCCGCCGGCGAGCAGCGTACCCACCTGGGCGGGGTCCAGCGATGCCAGCCGCGGCGGGTGGGTCACCTGCTGGCCGCGCCGGTTGAGCTCACCGAGGCGGGCGAAGTAGTCCGGGTAGCTGCCCAGGCTGTCGCGCAGCAGGCGTACGAACGTGTCCTCGTCCGGTGCGGCGAGCAGCGCGTTGGTCGCCTTCTCCCGGCCGATGGTGGTGGTCCGGGCGGCTCCCGGCGGGGCGGAGCAGAACGAGCCGGCGCCGTGGGTCGGCCAGACCGCGGTCGCGTCGGCCAGGCTGGCCAGCCGATGCAGCGACGCGTACTGGGCGCGAGCCAGCTCATCGGTACGGTCGGCACTGATCAGGTCGGTGCGTGCGGCGGCGCCGACGATCAGCGAACCCCCGGTGAACACGCCGATCTCGCGGGCGCCGTCGAGCAGCAGGAAGGACAGGTGCTCCGGGGTATGCCCGGGGGTGGCCAGCGCGCGCAGCGTCAGCCCACCGAGGTCCACCTCGTCGCCGTCGGCCAGGCGTACGTGGTCGAAGGTGCGTTGGCCGGCGGCGGAGGCGAGGATCCGCGCGCCGTGGTCGTGGGCCAGCTGGCGGGCGCCGGACAGGAAGTCGGCGTGCAGGTGGGTTTCGGCCGCGTACGCGATGCGCAGCCGGTGCTCGGCGGACGCGCGGGAGATGCCGCGCAGGTCCAGCGACGGGTCGACCGCGAGCGCCCGGCCGTCGCCGAG
>DASRRF010000700.1:0-8889 GCA_035695905.1 Micromonosporaceae bacterium
TACAAGTCCGGCCTGGTCGTACCGCGGGCTCCTTAAGGCAGCGGGGTCTTAGGGCAGCAGGACCGACGGCAGCCGGCCGTCGCCGGACATCCGCAGCAGTTGGTAGACCACGCCGGCCAGCCCGGTCATCAGGCCAGGGGTGAAGGCGTCGCCGGTGATCCCGGTGACCGGACCGTGCTCCTCGATGCTGGATACCACCCCGGCGGTCAACTCGCTCCGGTCGATCCCCGGCAGAATCCCGGCGCCGGCAAGCGTTTCCAGCAGCTCCCAACTGGCCAGGTCGCCGTGGCACAGCGTGTGGTTGGTACCGAAGCCGCCAGCCAGCAGGGTTTGCGCCGCTCGGCGGGCGACGTCCAGCCGGGTCGGGTCCGCGGTGCGGCGGTAGAGGTCCCACGCGGCGAGGCCGATGCCGGTACTCCCGTTGCACCAGGTGGTCGGGTAGCGGTCCTGCTCCGGCTCGCGGACGTCCAGCCAGCCGGCGTGCTCGGGGCGCCACAGCGAGTCCTGGAATGCGAACGCCCTCGCCGCCAGGTCGGTGTAGTGCGGGTCCCGGTCAACCTGGCCCAGTCGGGCCAGCGCCCAACCGATGCCAGTGGCGCCGTGCGCGTACCCGCCGATGCCGGTACGAAACACCGCCGACGGCCAGGTCGCGTGCTCGGCCAGCGTCGCGTGCTCGGCGAGCCGGTCTCCGGCGAGCCGGCCGGTCGCCAGGTACCGGTCGTCGGCGGTACGCGCGGCGAGCGCCAGCAGCGCGGCGATCGCGCCGGCCGCACCGGCGAGCAGGTCGTGGCTGCGGTCCTCGGCCAGCTTCTCGGGAATCAGTCCGGCCAGCCGGCAGGCGCGTGGTACGCAGTCGTGGTCCGGCAGCAGCGCGTCGAGGATGAGCCAGGCCCGGATGCCGGAACCGAGCCCGGTGTACGCACCGATCCCGTCGTACCCGGCGTGGTCCTCGAGGTTCTCCAGTACGGTCAACGCTCCGCGCAGCGCGGGTAGCACCTGGGCGACCGGCTCCACGGTACCCCGGGCCGCGCGATCGGCGTACGCCGCGAGCGCCACCACCACCCCTGACTGTCCACTGTAGAGATCCGGGCCGAGCGGGCGGACCAGCCAACTGCCCTGGGTGAGCCCTGGACCGATCCAGGTCACCGTGGCGTCCTCGCCGTGCACCGCGTTGGCACAGAGCTGGCCGACCAGCCGGGCGGCCAGCGCGCGCACGCGTACCGGCAGGCTGTCCAGGCGTACCCGGGACGGGGCCAGGCGCTCCGGGGAGATCGGCGCCGCGTGGTCGAGGTAGGCACCCGCGAGCGACGCGCGGATCACCGACTCCTCGAAGACCAGCGTGCCGGTACCCCAGCCGGCGGCCGCGGACCGGAGCTGATCGCCGTACGCTGCCACGAACACGCTGCCCGGCCCGTACACCCGCCCGGTCTCCGGCGTCTGGGTGAACATCGGGATGTCGCCATCGGCGAGCTCGGCGACCTCGGCCGCGATCACGCCCGGATCGGTGAACGGGCCGGGGGAGTGGCTGGCGTGCCTGCCGAGTACGTCGACGGCGCGGGCGATCGCGGCGGGTTCGTCGGCGAGGCTGGCCGGGTGCCACAGCATCCGGCCGATTTCCACGTACGCCTGGGTGGCCCGGGCCACGACGCGCAGCTCGGCTCCGGCGAACCCGGCGAGCAGCTCAGTTCTGTTGGACAGGGCCGAAATCCGGGCACCGAAATCGTGGAAGCCGGCCACGATGTCGTCCCGGTACAACTCAGGATGCGGATCGGCCGTCGGGTGGTTGGTCGCGGTGGGTACGGCATCCTCGTCGGTCATGACCAGCCGGGCTCGGTCCGTACCCGCGTCTTCAATGATGGGTACGGACAGCCGCGGCTGCTGGCCGGGCAACCCACCCACCGCCGAGACGTCCACCCCCTTGAACGCCAGCCGGGACCGGCGCCAGGGCAGCAGCCCGGTGCGCAGCGCGGTGGCGTGCACCATCGCGGCGGCAGTGTCGTACGCCGCACCGATACCCGAGGCCGGCGCCGGCTGGTCCGGCGAGAACAGCGTCTCGCAGTCCACCACCACCGGCACCGGGCCGGCCGCGATCACGTTCTCGGCATGCAGGTCGCTGCCGCGCAGCAGGCGCATGACCGCCAGCCAGCCGCCGATTCCCCGGTAGAACCGGCGTTCCTCGGTCTCGTTCGCGGCGAACCGGTGCCGGATGTACGCCGCATAGCCGTACCCGTCGCCGAGGACCACCTGGGGCACGGCCAGTTCGCCGCCGGGTGCCAGCCGGACGAGCAGCGCGGCGAGCGCGCGGTCGGCCCGCAGCGGGCGCGGTTTGTAGACCAGCCGGTCACCGCCGAAGTGCAGGTGAGCCACGGTATGCCCGCCGCGATGGCTGTCGCCGGCGTCGAACTGCGCCGCGATCAGCTCGCCGCCGCCCGCGAACCGCGCGAGCCGGGTCCGGTCGGCGGCGATCCGCGTGCCCAGCGTGGCAACCGCGCCGATGCGGCGGGTCAGCAACCGGTCCAGGCGCGCACCGAGGGTCGGGTACGCATCCGCGCGGCCGGCCCAGAACGCCGGCCGGCCGGACAGCTCGAGGAACTGCGCCCAGCGCTGCTGTTCGGTGGCCGCATCCAGCCGTCCGGACATCCGCTCGGCGTGCAACTCCAGCAGCAGGAGCCGGGTCACCTTCTGTCGTACCACCGCGTACCACGATTGCGCCGCGGCACGGACCAGCGCGTGCCGCTCCCCGGCGGCCAGCCCGCCACCGGTCAGTACCGCGTCGAGCCGGGCCAGCGCCGGATCGACGAGGCAGCGGACCGCCGGCGCGAACTCGCCGGCCGCCGCGATGACCTCGGGATCGGGGTTAACCGGGTGACCGTGCGGCTAGCAGCACATCGGACGCGGGTAGCACGAGTCCGAGTAGGTCTCCTTCGGCGCGCCGACGTCGGGCGCGCTGGTCAGGTCGGACTCGGTCCGCTCGCCACCGAGGAACAGCGGTCCGGCCGGGTTGGCGTACCCCTCGACGGTTTCGGCTCCGCCACGCCAGCCTGCGACGATCGTCTCTGCATTCATGGCTGCTCCCCATCCAGATTACATACAGTGACGCGAATGTAACGAGGCGGCGAAGGGAGTGTCAACGGTCAATGTGGCCCGTACCCACGTGGTGGATCTGCCGATGGTGTCGTGGCGGATCTGACGATCTTGTACGGGCGGGTACGAGCAGGTCAGGCGCGTTGGCGCAGCAGTTCCACGCCGGGGCCGGACAGATCGTCGAGGGCCGGCTTGCGCCCGGTCATCGCCAGCACGAGCGCGATCGCCGGCCCGCTGGCCTCGGGCCCGGTGCCGTGCTGCCAGCCGGCGTCGGTGGCGCGCAGGGTCACCCCGGCGATCCGGTTCTTCGCACCGATCAGCAGGTTGCTGTTCTTGTAGAAGTCGGCGACCGCCAGCACGTGCTCGATCGGGTGGTCGCGGTACCCGTTGAGCGCGCGGAACACGTCCTCGCCGTGTACGACCGTTTCGCCGAGCCAGGACAGGGCCGGTCCGGGCGGCGCGTTGCGAGTGTCCACACGGGACCGGAGCAGCTCGACGAGTTCGGCGGCGGTCCGGCCGGCCTGCTCCCGCCGGATGTTGTTGGCGGTCAACGCCTGGAACCGGAAGCCGCTGGCCACGAGCTGGCCGAAGAACTTCGGCGGGGTCATCAGCGCGGTCGAAATCATGTGCGCGACCACGTCCCGGACGCTCCAGCCGGTGCACAAAGACGGCTTGTCCCAGTCGGCGTCCGGCAGCGCCGCGAGCGCATCGACGAGCGAGGCCCGCTCGGCCCGGATCATCTGCCAGGTGCTCATCTGCTCCTCCGATCTCGACCCCGCGGCAAGCTCCCAGCAGAGCACAGTCCGTACCGGATTAGGCTGGGCCGGACGGATGGGAGGACATGTCATGCGGCTCGGTCTGCACTACTGGAACTACTCCACGCCGGCGGATTCGACATCGATCGCCCCGACGATGGCCCAGGCGGCGCGGGTCGCCGAGCAGGCCGGGTTCTCCTCGTTCACGGTGATGGACCACTTCTTCCAGATGGAGGGTGCCGGCTCGGTCGACGAGCCGATGCTGGAGGGGTACACCACGCTCGGCTATGTCGCGGCGCTGACCGAGCGGATGACGCTGGGGCTGCTGGTCACCGGCGTGATGTACCGGCACCCCGGGGTGCTCGCGAAGACTGTCAGCACGCTCGACGTGCTGTCCGGCGGCCGGTCCCGGCTGGGCATCGGCGCTTCCTGGTACGAGCGCGAGCAGCGTGGCCTCGGCGTACCCGTGGTTCCGGTCAGCGAGCGCTTCGAGCGGCTGGAAGAGACCGTGCAGATCTGCCTGCAGATGTGGAGCGACAACAACGGTCCGTACCACGGCCGGCACTACCAACTGGCCGAGACTATCTGCGTACCCGCGCCGATCAGCAGCCCACGGCCGCCGATCCTGATCGGCGGCGGCGGGGAGCGCAAGACGCTGCGGCTGGTCGCGCGGTACGCGGACGCGTGCAACGTCTTCGGCACGAGTCCGGCCGATGTCGCCGGCAAGCTGGCCGTGCTGCGGCAGCACTGCGCCGTCGAGGGCAGGGACTACGACACGATCCAAAAGACCGTGCTTGCGGTACGCCCGGCGCTCGGCGATGTGGACCAGTTCCTCGCCGACGCCCGGGAGTACGCCGGGATCGGGGTGACCGAGCTGGCCGTGATGCCGGATCGGCATCCGGTCGAGTTCGTCGAACAGGTCGCGGAGCGGATCGCCCCGACGCTGCTCAGCCTGGGCTGACCGCGCGGGCGATCAGGTTGGCCACGGCGACCCGCGGCTGGTCCGGGTTCGCCCAGGTCCAGTTGGGATGCGCCCGGTTGGTCAGCAGCACGAGTACCAACCGGCGCCCAGGGTCGACAAGCAACGACGTTCCGGTGAACCCGGTGTGCCCGAAGGTACGCGGGGATGCCAGCCGGCCCATGAACCACGGCTGGTCCAGCTCGACGCCCCAGCCGTGGGTGGAGGTCCGATCCGGCCGTTCCGTGTCCACCGCGGGCAGCCCGGGGTTCGCGTTGACCAGCATCCGGCGCACCGTCGCCGCGCCGAGGATCCGCTTGCCGCCGTACGCCCCGCCGTTGAGCAGGAGCTGCCCGATGACCGCGACGTCCGCGGCGGTACTGAAGATCCCGGCGTGGCCGGCGATCCCGCCCATGATGTTCGCCACGTCGTCGTGCACCACGCCGCGCAGCAGCCCGCGCGACGTACGGGCATCGGTGGCGACCAACCGGTTCGCGCGGTCGGCCGAGGGTAGCCAGGTCAGCGGGTTGAAGCCGGTGGTGGACAGGCCGAGCGGGCCGGTGATCCCGGTGCGCAGCGCCTGGTCGAGCGGTTGCCCGGTGACGCTCTCCACCAGCTGGCCGAGCACCATCAGCCCGGTACTGGAGTAGCGGAACACGGTACCGGGTACCGCGCCGGCAACCAGCGGGGTGGCAAGTACCGCGGCGCGCCGCTCGGTTGGACCGGGCAAGCCGGTCACCTTGGGACCGACCGGCAGGCCGCTGGTGTGCGCGAGCAGCATCGGCACGGTGATCGCCGCCTTGCCCGGGCCGTCGAACCCCGGCAGGTACTCGATGACCGGTCGGGCCAGGTCGATCAGTCCCCGCTCGACCTGCTGCAGAACCAGGATCGCGGTGTACACCTTGGTGATCGAGGCCAGATCGAAGATCGAGTCCGGGCGCATGCCCACCCGCTGGGCGGGTGGCAGCTCCACCGGGCCGGCGCCGTAGCGCAACGCATGGCCCACCGCGGTGTGTACGGTCACCGTGCCGTTGACCGCGACCAGCACGACCGCGCCGGCGTACCCGGGATGCTTGGGGTTCTCCGGGGTGGGGGACAGGTAGCGGGTCAGCGTGTCGCGTAGCTCAACCGGGTACCCGGTGAGGGTCGGGCGCGGCGTGCCGGTCGGCGGGGCGGGGCTGCTCAGGGTCTGCCCGAACGCCGAGGAGTCGGTGGGCGCCTGGCTCGGTGGCGTGCCCCACGACGCGGATCGGCCGGCGCCGCAGCCGGTCAGCGCGGCGGTGGCCGCCGCGAAACCGGCTCCCAACACGGTACGGCGGGCAGGCATGACGCCGATCCTAGTAACACCGCCCCGGCCGCCGAGGGTCTTCGGGTGGCCGGACACAGGTGCCTGGCGATATCTATCGCGGGAGCAGATATCGCGGACTGCGCGCATCGGCCGTGCCGGCCAACATTGGCCCGTTACACCGGTTGACCGGATGGGCCGACTTCTGCTCTGGAGGTGGGTGTCGCGTTCCTCTGTGGTGCTGGCATTCGCGGGGCTGCGATTGTCCTGTGTGGACCGCCCGGCCGTCGTGGACAGGTTTCGAGCTGCTCTGCGCGTTTTGTGGGGACACCATCAATAGTGATCTTGTTGTACGTTGATCGCCGATCATGTCGCTCAGGCACGGGGAGGTCGGCGATGACTGGTTCGGCGGTGGCTGGTTGGGCAGTGGCTGGTTGGGCGGGGTGGGTTCGGCGGGTGGCGTTGGCCGCGGCGGTGGGTGTGGTGGCGTCGTTGGTGCCGGCGGTGGCGGGGTTGGCGGCACCGGGTTCGGCGGGGGCGTCGGCGGCGTGGCCGGCGCAGCGGTCGGTGCCGGTGTCACCGGTGGCTTCCAGGCCGACCGGGTCGGCGCAGTCGGACAGTGCGGCGGCGTCGCCGGCTGCGGTGGTGTGGCCGTCGGCGGGGGTATCGGTGGTGGATGTTCCGGCGCAGTTGGGGGTTGTCGCGCCGGTGGCCGGGTTGCCGGTTGGGGTGGGTCGGGCGAACTTGTTACCGCGTTCGTGCCGAGCAACAGCCAAGTAACTGCGATGCTTAGGACGATGAGAGAGCGATGACCAAGCGCCTCGGCCCCGAATCTCCTCACCTCACAGTCGCTGTTTATCCCGGTCAGCCAGAAGACGTGTGCTTTGCCTCGCTGTGTAGCGTCGTTGAAGATGCTGGCTGTCGACCTCAGGGTTTGATTGACGTTGCGCCATGGGATCGGGCCTTTGAAATGCGGTCCGATCTAGCCGACGTTCTGGACACTCTTGAGGTCCCAGGAGATCCCTCTCGGCAAGTCGCCGCCGCGCGGACTAGCGAGGGACGGCCTGTGCGCGCCTGGTTCGTTCACCAAATCAATGGCGTTGTTGTTGTTGAGTATCTGCCGGCGCCGCTCGGCGACCGCCATCCGATCGGCGTGTCGCTAGCCGCACGCAGCCTGGGAATCCCAGAGGAGCATTGGGACAAGGGCGAGTCCGGTGCGGCGTCAAGGCTGGCGCGATGGACGAAGGATCTGCTGCGGAATATCACATCGAAATGCGAGGCGCCATACGGAGCAATTGGTGTCGAAATCAGGTTCGCCACGCCGTCGCAGCTTCGCGAGGGAAGCTTGCACATGACGTCTGAAGTGTTTGTGTCACGTCAGCTCCTGACGTCTCACCCCAGTCTGGAGCGGACGTTGAACGAAGACTATGGCCAAGGCGAAGCGCTCGATTGGCCGCACGGTACATTCTTCTCCACTTGGGCCCCGTACAACGCCAGGCGTGTCACGGTGTCGGGAATACAGAACAGGCTTCGAAGGAGTGAGCTCGCGCTGGGAAACGCGATGCTCGCCCATCCGTGATTGTACGATCGGTGCTTGAAGGCGTTGAGCCGCAAAGGCCGTGTGGACGGTTGTCACGAGTCGCGGCATGCTCCTGGTACTCATGGATGGGTGCGCCGGACCGCCGGGGTACGCCGGCAAGCTCAGCCGCCGCTGAGCCGCAGTACGTCGCCGGGGATGACGGCGAGCACAACCGCGGCCCGGCCGCCGTTGACCGCCACGGCCACCTGGTCCGCGGAGTCTACGTAGACCACGAGCCCGCCGGACGACGCGTCGGCGTACGTCGTACCGCGGATCGCCCGGATGCCGCCGACGGTGAGCGGATCCGCCAGCCCGGCGAGGTCGGCTTCGCCTGCCGCGAGCTGGACGTTGCCGAACCGGTCCACGGTCAGCACCTCCGCCTCGACCCAGCGGTCGCCGCGCATCAGTACCGGATCGGGCAGCCGTACCAGCGAACCGGGGTCGATCGCCGGTCCGGCATCGCCGATCGGCACGCCGAAGGCGAGCCGGGCGGCGGCCGGTGCGAACACGTCCCGGCCGTGGAACGTGTGCGAGATGGTCGGGCCGAACCACGCGGGGTTGACCAGCTCGACCGCGCGGACCGGCCCGCCGAGTGTGTCCATCGCCCAGGCCAGCAGCCCGTTGTCCGGCCCGACCAGGGCGCCGTTGGGCGTCTCGATCGCCACCGCGCGCCGGGCGCTGCCCACCCCCGGGTCCACGATCCCCACGTGTACGGCCACCGGCAGGTGCGGCACGGTCTGCGCGAGTACGGCCGCACCGCGGGCGACGTCGCCCGGCGCGACCAGGTGGGTGATGTCGATGACCCGCGCACTCGGCGCGATCCTGGCGATCACCCCGCGGCACGAGGCGACGAAGCCGTCCGAGAGCCCGTAGTCCGTGGTCAGGCTGATCCAGTCGTACCCACCCATGGATTGACCCTAATCGGCGCTGATGCGTGCCGGCGGCTGGGCAGCGTGCGGCGCGCGGACCCAGCGCCGCCCGAACAGGTAGATGATCGGCAGGGTGAACAGCAGCGGCCCGACCAGAGCCAACGGCCGGGTGAGCCACCATTGCAGCGTCGGGTTGGCCGGCCGGCGGTCCGGGTGGTACCAGCCGAGCATGTAGAAGACGAACAGTGACAGCGCCATCCCGGTGGAGTGGAACAGGAACAGCGGCAGCGCGAACCGGTTGATGGTCTCGTTCGTGGCCCGCCAGCGGGGCCGGACCAGGATCCGCTCCATGGTCGGCC
>DASRRF010000701.1:0-5892 GCA_035695905.1 Micromonosporaceae bacterium
GCGCTCGACGCCGCCGACGCCCAGCAGACCACGGCACGGCTGGCCGCTACCGGTGGCACCGACCTGGCGCCCGCATGGCGGGCGCTGATCGACGCGGACACCGCGCTGGCCGCCGCGGTCGGCACCGCGATCCGGGACGCGGTAACCAGCGCGAGCCGGTGGACGCCGCCGGCGCGGCGCAGCGCCAGCGCGCTCGCCGCGGCACTGCGGGCCGGCCGCAACCGGCGCCGCGAGCTGCTCGCCGGAACCGACGGCCGCGCACTGGTACGGGCGCTGCCGTTGTGGGTCGGCACGGTCGCCGACGTGGAGGATCTGCTGCCACCGGAGCCCGCCCTCTTCGACCTCGTGATCCTGGACGAGGCGGCGCACATCGACCAGATCCGGGCCGCGCCGGTGCTCGCCCGCGCCCGCCGGGCGATCGTCGTCGGGGATCCGCGCCAGCTCCGCTTCGTGTCCTTCGTGTCCGATGTGGACGTAACGGAGACGTTGCGGCAGCACGGTTTGGCCGGCATGACCGATCGACTCGATGTACGCCGGATGAGTGCGTACGACGTGGCCGCGGGAACCGCGCCGGTCACCTGGCTCGCCGAGCATTACCGGTCCGCGCCGCACCTGATCGGGTTCTCCGCGCACCGGTTCTACGCCGACCGGCTCGCCCTGGTGACCCGGCACCCGCGCAACGAGCGCGCGGACGTCATCGACGTGGTACGGGTTTCCGGCGCGAGCGTCGCCGATGGCGTGAACGACGCCGAGGTGGACGCGGTGCTCGAGCTGGTCCGTGCCCTTGCCGCGCAACGCACCGGCATCGGGGTGATCACACCGTTCCGCCCGCAGGCCGACGCGCTCGAGTCGGCCCTGCTCGCCGAGTACCCGGTCGAGGAGATCGAGCGGATCGGGTTGCGCAGCGGGACGGTCCACGGGTTCCAGGGCAGCGAAGCGGACGTGGTGATCGCCTCGCTCGGCCTGGTCGACGGCGACCCGGCCGGCCGGCGGCGGTTCGTCGCCGACCCGAACCTGTTCAACGTCATGGTGACCAGGGCGCGCGAACGCATGATCGTGGTGACCTCGCTCGGCTCCGTCGAGGGCCTGGTCGGGGACTTCCTGCGGTACGCGGAGCAGCCGCCGGCCGGGTCCGGCCCGCCGGAGGATCCGCCCGCCGGCTGGATCGCCGCGCTCGCCGCCGAGCTGCGCCGTTCCGGCCTAACCGTCCAATGTGGATATCCGGTGGGCAACTGGCGGGTCGACCTCTGTGTCGGTACCGGCGACGCGGCGGCCGGTCTGCTGTGTTCCGTACACCCGGAAGGGGTTGACCAGCACGTGGAACGCCAGCGGACGCTGCTTCGGGCAGGTTGGCGGCTGTACGACGCGTTCCCGAGCCGGTGGTCGGGTGATCCGATCCGGGCCGCCCTGGAGCTGGCCAGGGACCTGGCCTAACGGGCCATGCCGTCGATCCGGCCCATCTCCTGCGGGCTGAGCTCGAAGCCGAAGACATCGAAGTTGGTGGCGATCCGGTCCGGGGTGGCCGACTTCGGGATGGCCACCACCTCGTGCTGGATGTGCCAGCGCATGACCACCTGCGCCGCGGTGACATCGTGGTCCGCCGCGATCCCGGTCAGTACCGGATGGCGCAGATTCGTACTCTTGAATGGGCTGTAACCCTCCAGCACGATGCCGCGGGCGCGGTGCTCCGCCTGGCGTTCCGCGTCGTAGAGCGATGGGCTCCAGCGGATCTGGTTCACCACCGGGGCTTCCCCGGTCGCCTCGGTCAGCTCGTCGAGCGCGTCCGTACCGTAGTTGCTGACCCCGACGGATCGGGCCAGCCCGCCCCGCTTGGCGGCGAGCAGCTCGCGCCACAGCTTCGGGCTCGTACCGCGGCGCGGCGGCCAGTGGATCAGCCACAGGTCGACGTACGGCGTGCCGAGCGCACGCAGGCTCGCTTCGATCGTTGCGCGCTCGCGGCCCGCGTGGTCGGGCGGCAGCTTCGTGGTGATGAAGATGTCCTCCCGGGGTACGCCGCTGTCCCGGACCGCCTGGCCGACCTCCGCCTCGTTGGCGTAGAACGTCGCGGTGTCGATGTGCCGGTAGCCCACGGCGAGCGCGCTGCGCACCGCGTCGTACCCGCGTCGGCCGCGGATCTGCCAGGTACCGAACCCGACCAGCGGCATCTGCCCGCCGTCGGCCAGTTTCACGGTGCGGTCGCTGCTGGCTTGCGTCATAGGCACATCCTTGCTCACCCGCCGCGGGCCTGCGCAACCAGCACCGCGATCGCCGCGAGCAGCACGACCCCGGCCAGCACCGCGGCGGCTATCTTGCCGGCGCTGTACGGGCGTTCCCCGGTCACGTCGCCGGTACGACCGTTGACCAGCACCTGGAACGTCCGCCCCCGGTGCAGGTAGCAGGCGACCCACACGGGCAACAGCATGAGCTTGAACATGACATCGAAGTACCGGGTGTCGACCGAGCCGACCCGCTGCTCATCGCCGCCGATGTCGGCCCGGCAGTCGGCCTCGATGACCGGCGCCATGTCGCCCTTCGCGGTGGCCAGCCCGGCCTGCGGCCCGATGTCGTACCGCAGGGTCTGGTAGCCGGCGAGGAACTCGGGTTGGTACGGCACCGCGTCGACCAGCGGCCACGGTGCCAAGGCGGCCAGCTGGTCGTCGGCGAGCCGCTGCGACGCGGGTACCAGCACGTCGTCGAAGTCGTGCCGTACCTCGCCGCTCGCGTCGTACCAGCGGGTGTGCCGTACCTGCCGGGACTGCGTCTGGGTCCGGCCGTTCACGGTCACCGTGTGCGTCTCGGTGACCCAGTAGTACTCCCCGCGCTGCCCGGTGTAGTCCGACTCGGTACGCGCGTCGAATGTCCAATGTGGAAGGTACGTGCCGCGCAGCGACTCCGCCTCGGTGACCCGCTTCAGGCTGGCCGGGGCGAACCAGCGCGATGACACCCAACGGCGCAGGGCGGTACGCACACCGTCGCGGTCCACCTCGAACGGGAGCACGGCCTCCGGCGCGACCTGGTCGCCCAGGGTGGCGTCGGCGATCAGTGGCGCGCCGCAGAACTGGCACCGGTCGGACAGCGCGTTGCTCTCCGTCTCCGCGGCGCACTTCTCGCACCGCAGCACGTGTACCCCGTGACTGGCCAACGGTTTACCGGGCAGCTCGGCCATCTCGGCGTACGGGTGCTCGCGTACCTGCCGGCCGATCCGGGCCACTCGCTCCTCGTGCCCGCAGTACGGGCACCGCAGCAACGTGGTGCCGGGGGCGTACTCGACGCTGGCGCCACACCCCGCGCAGGGCTGCATCTCCATCTCAAGACTGCGGCGGCAGCGGAGGCGGGGTGGCGGCAAGCACCGCGGCGACCTCCGGAACCTGGCCGGCCGGCAGCCACTGCGCCATCCCGGTTGTCCAGACCAGCGTGGCTGGGGTCAGCGCGCCGCTCTTCGCCTGGTCCGCCAGCGCGGCGATGTCGAACGGCCCGTGCGCGGCGCCGGCGCTGCCGACGTACCACCCCTGGGCCCGGGCAGGCAGAGGGGGCGGCGCGAGACCCGCGGCGACCCGCTGGCCCACCGCGATGCCCATGCCGAGACCGATGCCGTCGCCAGCACCCCCACCGGGGTTCTGCGCGGCGTCCTCCATCGCGTTCGCCGCCTGGAACTGGGTGTACCTGCCCAGGTCGCCCACGATGCCCAGCTGGCTGCGCTTGTCCAGCGCCTGCTCGACCTCGGGCGGGACGGAGATGTTCTCGATGATGAACTTGGTGACCTCGATGCCGACCGGCACGAGGTCCTCGCTGAGGATCCCGGCCAGCTGCACGCCGATCGCGTCCTGATGCGCGGCCAGATCGAGCAGCGGTACGCCGGCGTTGGCCAGCGCGGTGCCGAGCCGGGAAACCATGCTCTGCCGCAGGTACTCCTGCACCTCCTCGGTACGGAACTGCGGGTCGGTGCCGACCAGCTCGGTGAGGAACTTGGCCGGGTCGACCACCCGGACCGCGAACGCCCCGAACGCGCGCAGCCGCACCATGCCGAACTCGGCGTCGCGGAGGATGACCGGGTTCTGGGTACCCCATTTCAGGTCGGTGAACTGACGGGTGTTGACAAAGTAGACCTCGGCCTTGAACGGCGAGTGGAAACCGTACTTCCAGCCCTTCAACGTGGACAGAATGGGCATGTTCTGGGTTTCCAGGGTGTACGTGCCCGGCTCGAACGCGTCCGCGATGGTGCCTTCGTTGACGAAGACAGCGGTCTGCGACTCGCGTACGACGAGCTTCGCACCCATCTTGATTTCGTTGTCGTGCCGGGGAAACCGCCACACCATGGTGTCCCGGCTGTCGTCCAGCCACTCGACGATGTCGACGAACTCGCCCCGCAGCTTGTCCACGATTCCCACGCGCGAGACGCTAGCAGGGCTCGTCAACTTCTACGCTGTGCGGTGTGGACCTCCACGTCAGCATCGAGGGCCGGCGCGACCTGGCCGGGCAGGTCTACCGGCAGATCCGGGCAGCGATCCTGGACGGTCGCCTCGGACCCGGGCAGGCCCTGCCGTCCACCCGCGACCTCGCCGGGAAGCTGGCGCTGTCCCGCAACACCGTGAGCATCGCGTACGACCGGCTGGTCGCCGAGGGTTTCGTGGCGGGCCGGGCCGGCGTCGGCACCTACGTCAGCGACCAGATCGGCGTGCCCGTACCCGGATGGCCCGAGGAGCCCGCAACGGCGTTGGCGCACCGGCCGGAGTGGGACGCGCAGACCGATCCGATCGACCTGTCCGCCATCGCACCCGGATACGACTTCCGGACCGGCATGCCGGATGCCCGGCTGTTCCCGTTCGCCACCTGGCGCGCCCTGGTCGGCCGCCAGCTCCGCCCGTCCGCCGCCCAGCTCGGGCTGTACGGCGATCCGGCCGGCCACCCGGGGCTGCGGGCCGCGATCGCCCGGCACATCGGGGTATCCCGGGCGGTCCTCGCGCACGCCGAGGACGTGCTCGTGACCAACGGCACCCAACAGGCCCTCGATCTGGTCAGCCGGGTGTTGCTGGCGCCCGGCGACGTGGTGGCGATGGAGGATCCCGGGTACCCGCCGGCATGGCGGGTCTTCGACGCATCCGGCGCCCGGGTGGTGGATATTCCGGTCGACTCGAACGGCATGGTGGTCGACGCGTTGCCGGACAACACCCGGCTGGTCTATGTCAGCCCGTCGCACCAGTTCCCGCTCGGCATGCGGATGTCGCTGTCCCGCCGGCTGAACCTGTTGGCGTGGGCGCAACGTACCGGTGCGGTCATCGTCGAGGACGACTACGACTGCGAGTTCGGGTATACCGGGCGCCCGGTCGAACCGCTGCGCAGCCTGGATCGCGGCGGCCGGGTGGTGTATCTCGGCTCGTTCTCCAAGACCATGCTGCCGACCCTCCGGCTCGGTTTCTGCGTCGCGCCGAGGTCACTGTTCGGCGCGCTGCGCAAGGCGAAGTACGTCCTGGACTGGCACACCCCGCTGCCGATGCAGGCCGCGCTCGCCGAGTTCATCGACACCGGCCTGTTGGCCCGGCATATCCGGCGGATGCGCCGGATCTATCTGGCCCGCCGCAACCAGATCGGCATCTGCCTGGACCGCGACTTCGGCGACCATCTCGAGGTCGCGTCGTCGCTGGCGGGCCTGCACCTGGCCGCCTGGTTGCGGTCCGGGAGCACAGATCAAGCCCTGGATGTGGTACGGCGGGCCAGAGAGTTCGATGTCGAGGTCACCGCGCTGGCCCACTTCGCCCGGGCCGAGCCGCTGCCGGCCGGCCTGGTGCTCGGCTACGGCCTGATTTCCGTCGACCGTATCGAGGAGGGTCTACGCCGGCTGCGCCGTTGTTTTCCACCCGTGGCCGGGGCTTGACCGAACCGAAACTGGCCCAG
>DASRRF010000702.1:0-7335 GCA_035695905.1 Micromonosporaceae bacterium
ACCTCGTCGGAGTCCACGTTGTGGTGGTTGTACGGCACCGGGATGGCCAGCGGGTGGTAGTCCACCTTGCGGGGTACGAACGAGCAGATCACGAAGTTCGGCCCCTTGAACGTCTGGTGTACCGGTGGCGGCTGGTGCACCCGTCCGGTGATCGGCTCGAAGTCGTGGATGGAGAACGCCCACGGGTACAGGCACCCGTCCCAGGCGACCACGTCGAACGGGTGGTGCGCGTAGGTGAACTTGGTCCAGCCCCGGCGGTGCTGCACGTAGACGTCCACATCGGACTCGTCGACCAGCAGTGGTTCGCCCGGCCCGCGCAGATCACGCTCGCAGTACGGCGCGTGCTCCAGAAACTGGCCGCGTACCGAAAGGTACCGCTTCGGAGGTCCAATGTGGCCGGTCGCCTCAACCACGAGTGTCCGCAGTGGACCGTCGAGCGGTACGATCCGGTGGATCACCGAGGTCGGGATGATCACGTAGTCGCCGGTCGCCACGTCGAGCGTGCCGAACGTCGACTCGATCCGGGCGGTACCCGACTCGACGTAGACGCACTCGTCGCCGATCGCGTTGCGGTAGAGCGGCGAGGGCCGGTCGGAAACAGCGTACGAGATACGGCAGTCGTCGTTGGCGAGCAGGTGCTGCCGGCCGAGCACCGGGTCAGCCCCGGTGACATCGAGCTTGTGGGTGGTGAAGTGCCGCGGTTTCAAGGGCCGGTTGGCGATGCGTGACCAGGCGGGTGGGTCGTACGCCTGCGACGCAACTATCGCGGTGGGCAGGAACCGGTGGTAGAGCAGCGAAGAGTCGGACGAGAAACCCTCCTGGCCCATCAGCTCCTCGGCGTAGAGGCTGCCGTCGGGCTGGCGGAACTGCGTGTGCCGCTTGGCTGGCACATCGCCGACTCGGCGGTAGTACGGCATTGGAACCTCCTGGTTTGCCCCGCTTCGCGGACGCCTATGTCCGATAATCGGACGGTATTGTCCGCCATACGTAGCGTCTACTAGATTGCTGAGTCGTGTCAACGCAGGTTCCCGCACTGTTCGCACGGCTGGTCGATGACGCGGCGGTCTTCCCGCCTGGGAGCGCTCCATTGGCTCAGGCCATCGCCGACCATCGGGTCCATCGCGCTGCCTGGTACGCCGAGCTGGTCGGCCCGCTGCTGCTGCCCGCCTCGGCGCTGGGCGCGATGCACGTGCTGCTCGATCCGGGCGAGTCGCTGGCGGTGGGCGTCATCGGGGATGCGGGCGTCGACGCGCTGCCGGCCGCGGTGGACAGCGCGGCCGGCAGCCTGGTTGTCCGGCAGGTCGAGGTCGCGGTCGCCAAGCGGGGCGAGGATCCGCAGCCGGGCCTGCGTACCTTCCTCACCCACCTGCGCGATTGGCAGACCATTCACGGGTACGCGGAGATCCCGCTGACCTGGGGCCTGCTCGGCGCGCTGGACACGGTGGCCGATGCGAGGGCGGCCGGGGTGCCGGTGGCCGCGAAGTTCCGTACCGGCGGGTTGGCCGCGGAGCTGTTCCCGACCCCGGTGGAGCTGGCCGCGGTGATCTGCGCCTGCCGCGACCGTTCGCTGCCGTTCAAGCTCACCGCCGGGCTGCACCACGCGGTCCGGTACGTCGATCCGGAGACTGGCTTCACCCACCACGGGTTCCTCAACGTGCTCGTGGCGGCCGCGGTCGCCGCTGACGGCGCCGAGGTGGCCGACGTCGCGGAGCTGCTCGGCACCGCTGATCCGGTCCCGCTCATCGAGGACGCCCGGCGCCGGCTGGCCACCGAGCGTCCATTGTGGATCGGGTTCGGCTCGTGCAGCGTGCCCGAGCCGCTGGAGGACCTGCAACAGCTCGGCCTGCTGAACGGAGGAAAGCATTGAGTTGGGTTCCGGGCGCGACGGGGAGTGGTTTCGGCGTCGAGCACCTGCCGTACGGGGTTTTCGGGTACGGCTTGTCCGGCGGGCACGCCGGCGTACGGATCGGCGACTTCGTGCTCGACCTGGACCGCGCCGAGCAGGCGGGCCTGCTGGACACCGGGCGCATTTTCCGGCAGGACGAGCGGTTGGATGCCCCGCTGAACGGCTTCCTGGCTGAGGGACCCGCGGTGTGGCGGGCGGTCCGCGAACGGCTCACCGAGCTGTTCACCGATCCGGCCACCCGCCAGCACGTCGAGCCGCTCCTGATGCCGGTGGACCGGATCTGGCCACGGATGCCGTTCGAGGTCGCCGACTACGTGGACTTCTACTCCTCCGAACACCACGCGAGCAATGTCGGGCAGATCCTGCGGCCGGGCCAGCCGCCGCTGCTGCCGAACTGGAAGCACCTGCCGATCGGGTACCACGGCCGGTCCGGCACGATCGTGGTCTCCGGTACGCCGATCGCCCGGCCGTACGGGCAACGCAAGCCGGCCGACGCGCAGGCGCCGGTCTACGGCCCGTCCACCCGGCTGGACATCGAGGCGGAGGTCGGGTACGTCGTCGGTGTCGGTACGCCGCTCGGCAGCCGGGTGTCCACTTCGGACCTTGCCGCGCACGTGTTCGGCGTGGTGCTGGTCAACGACTGGTCGGCCCGGGACATCCAGGCGTGGGAGTACCAGCCGCTCGGACCGTTCCTGGGCAAGTCGTTCGCCACGTCGGTGTCCGCCTGGGTCACCCCGCTGGACGCGCTCGACGCCGCCTGGGTTGCCGCCCCCGTACAGGATCCACCGGTGCTGGAGTACCTGCGGGAGACCGACCGGCGCGGGCTCGACCTCACGCTGGCCGTACAGTGGAACGGCACCGTGGTGTCCCGCCCGCCGTACGCCGGCCTCTACTGGACACCCGCACAGCAACTGGCGCACCTCACCGTGAACGGTGCCAGCCTGCGGACCGGCGACCTCTTCGCGTCCGGTACGGTCTCCGGGCCGCAACGCGACCAGACCGGATCGTTCCTGGAGCTCACCTGGGGTGGTCGGGATCCGGTGACGCTGGCCGATTCGTCCACCCGTACCTTCCTGGCGGACGGGGATACTGTGACGATCCGGGCGACCGCCCCCGGGCCGGACGGTACGACGCTGACCATCGGTGAGGTGACCGGTACCGTTCAACCGTAGGGATCTTGGGAGCGGAAGCTGGCCGGGTCCGGGTACCGTGTGGGGCGATGTCTACGGTGGCGGTGGAGGTTGAGCGGACGGTCGACGCACCGGTCGACCGGGTCTGGGCGGTCTTTGCGGACCTGGCCGCCCGGCCCCGCTGGCTGTCCACTGTGGAGAGCGTAGAGCCGTTGTCCACCGGGGAGTTCGGGGTGGGCACCGCGTGGCGGGAGACCCGGGTGGTGGCCGATGAGGCCCGGGTGGTCGAGGAGCTGCGGGTGGTGGCCTGCGAGCCCAGGCACTGGGTGACGCTCGCCTCGCCGGGAATCGGCGCGGACTACCGGATGACGTACACGTTCACCGCGCTGGCGCGGTCGCGCACCGAGGTACGCATCGTCCTGGAGGGCACTCCGCAGGGTGCGGCCAGCCGGGTTCTGGCGATCCTGCTGGGCGGGCTCGCCGCCCGTACCGTCGAGGGGGCCTTGCGCCGCGACCTGGACGACCTCGCCGCGGCGGCCCGGGCGGCGGACCAGACCACGGCGCCGTGACCCGGTCCTGGCGGTACGCGGTGACCGCCGCGCTCACCGCGGTCGGGGCACTCGCGACCGGTGTCGTCGGCTACCGGGTGTTGGGCCCGGCCGAGACCGTGACACCGGCGTCGGCACCGTACCCGCCGGCCGTGCCGGCCACCGCGGGGGTCACCGGGCAGCTCGGCCGGGCACCGCTCGTCGTGGCCGGGCGGTTGCGGGTGTACGCCGCCAAGCGGCAGGTCTGGGCCGACCGGCCGATCGGGTCCCGTACCGAGACCACCCCGTTCTGGTCGTTGCGGCGCTGGCCACAGCAGGTGCTCGGGGTCGTGGCGGCGCCGGTCGGGCCGGCGGAGGCGCAGCTCGTCGTATCCCGCTGGTCGGACGGCGAGCTACTGGCCACCGATGCCCAGAGCGGCCGGATCGCTTGGCGGGTACGGGGTCCGGTGGACCGCGGCGCCGGGTACGCCGGCGGCCGTACCGGAGCGTCCACTGTGTACGGCCCGGCCGGCCTGTACGCGTCGGACTCCGTTGTGGTGGCCACCGGTGGTGGGCAGGCGGAGGGTCTCGACGCGGCGAGTGGAGCACCACTGTGGACGGTGCCGGTGTGCCGCGGGACCTCGTTCACCGGCGACGGGTTCTTCGCGATGCTGGACCGGTGTCAGGCGCCGCCGGCGTTGCGCCGCTACGACCTGCGTACCGGCCGGGAACTGGCGCCCTGGCGACCGCCCGGGGAGACCGGTATGTGGGGCATCGAGCCGGTCTCCTGCGCCGTCGGCAACTCGGCCTGCCCGGCGATGCGTACGCCGGGTGCCGGCTGGCTGTTCAGCGGTACGGACATCGTGCCCGCGCCGCCGCTCGCCACACCCGGCAGCTGGCTCACCGGCGGCCTGGCCATTGGGCCGGACGGCACAGCCCGGGACGCGCGCACCGGGGATCCACAGTGGATATGGGAGCCGGGAAGCCCGGACGACACCAGTCCGGCCCGGATCGTGGCGGTCGAGACCGGAGCCGTCTACCTGCTCACCAGGCGGCACACCATGGTGGTCCTCGACCCGTCCAGCGGGCTGGAGCTCAGTCGTTTCCCGGTGGACCGGGTGGGTGCGCCGACCGACTGGGAACCCGGGTACGTCCACGCCAGCGACCGGTTTGTTGTCGTGGAGCGGCTCTCGCCCGACCTCCCGGTGCGCCCGGTGCTGGTGGCCGGCGCGTAAACATGGCCGGCGCGTAAGCATGGTCAGGCGAGCGCGGCCTCGGCCGCGGTCAGGAACGCGTCGTTCTCCGCCGGTGTACCGACCGTGACCCTTACCCCGTCACCCGGGAACGGGCGCACGATGACCCCGCTCTGCTCGCAGGCGGCACCGAACGCAGCACTGCCGTCGCCCAGCGGCAGCCAGACGAAGTTGGACTGGCTGTCCGGTACGTCCGGCACGAACTTGCGTACCGCGGTGAGCAGCCGCTCCCGCTCACCGATCACGAGGTCGCAGCGCCGGCGCACCTCGTCCTGCTGGCGCAGCGCGGCCAGCGCGGCGGCCTGCGCGACCGCGGACGTGGAGAACGGGGTGACCACCTTGCGTACGGCCGCGGCCACGTCCGGCTGGGCGACCAGGAAGCCGACCCGGATCCCGGCCAGCCCCCACGCCTTGGACAGGGTACGAAGCACCACCACGTTGGGCCGGTTGCCGTACGCCACCAGCCCGTCCGGCACCCCCGGGTCGGTGACGAACTCGCGGTACGCCTCGTCGATGACGACCAGCACGTCCTCGGGTACCGCGGCGAGAAACTCGTCGAGCTCGGCCCGGCGGATCGCCGTACCCGTGGGGTTGTTGGGGTTGCAGACCAGGACCACCCGGGTGCGCGAGGTGACCGCGGCGGCCATGGCGGCCAGGTCGTGGCCGTGCTCGGCATCGTTGGGTACCCGGACGCTGCTCGCCCCGCTGGTCGCGGCGATGATCGGGTACGCCTCGAAGGAGCGCCAGGAGTAGACGATCTCGTCGCCCGGCAGGCACGCGGCGCGCACGAGGTGTTCGGCGAGCGCCACCGAGCCGCAGCCGGTGGCGATCCGGTCCGGGGTCACGTTGTGCCGCTCCGCGAGCGTCTCGCGCAACGCGACGACGCCCATGTCCGGGTAGCGGTGGGCGCCCGCCGCGGCCTCGGCGATCGCGTCCACGACGCCGGGCAACGGGCCGTACGGCACCTCGTTGCTGGCGAGCTTGATTGCTTCGGGCAGGCCGAGTTCGCGGGCGAGGTCGGCCGGGTTGCGACCGGGCACGTAGCTGGGCAGGGCGTCGAGATCGGCGCGGGTCAGCCGGGTCATGTCGAGCCTCCATCGGACTTCGTAACTTTCGACCGTCCTACGTGGACAACGACGGTCTGCGCGGCGCGGTCGTGTAGGGCCTGTTGCATCGGCTGGTCGGCGACGACGAAGAGACAGTCGGCGAACTGCAGGAGCAGGCCGATGCCGCAGCACGGCCACAGCACGGTCGGCAGGCCGATGGTGGTCCACCGGCGCAGCGCCCGGCCCATGCCGAGGCGTTCGTCGTTCTCCACCCGCATGACTTTGATACCCAGCGCGCGCTTGCCCGGAGTCTGCCCGGTGCTCGCCGTCGCCGGGACCTCGTACGCCAGCCAGACCGCCGCGGTGACCAGCGCGATGAGGTAGAACAACGAGCTGATCCGGCTCGCCGACTGCTCGGTGACCACCGACTGCGTGCCGCGCGAGGCGTCGGCCAGCAGCGGCCCGAGTTCGCGGATCAGCCGGTAGATGAACCAGCCGTTGGCCAGCAGGGCGAGCCCGGCCACAGCCGTGGTGTCGATCACCCGGGCGACCAGCCGGGCACCCGGCGAGGCGAGCCGGCGACCGTGCGGCATCGGGGCCGGCATTGGGCGGCGGAGCACCCACTCCGGCGGGATCGCGCCGTCGCGAGGCAGCGTGGGCGGCGCGGGTGTCGCGGGTGTCGAGCCGGCCGGTGGTGGTTGGGTATCCAGCGGCAGCGGCGGGCCGACCCAGGCGTCGCCGTCCCAGTATCGCTGGGTCGACGGCTCGGCGGGGTCCTTGTACCACCCCGGTGCCACGCTCGTCACGGCCGGGCCGCCTTCACCACGACCGTCTCGGCGACCTTGTCGTGCAGGCATTGCCGGAACGGCTGATCCCACAACTGCCACAACCCGTCCACCAGACTGAAGAACGGGATGATCGCGCCGCCGACGTCCTTGACCAGCCAGCGTTTCGCGGCGATGCCGCGGGTGAGCCCCGGCTGCGTGGGCTCGATCGGTACCACGACGATGTTCATGGTGCGCTTGCCGACGGTCTGTCCGGTCCGGAAGAACCACTCCACGAAGTAGACATAGCTGAATGTCATGCTGCCCGCGATGACCACGAGGTCGACCCCGAGGATTACCAGGAACTGGGACAGCAGGTCGGACATTGTCGCCTCATCGCCCGGCAGGTCGTTCCGCAGCAGGGCGAACGCCACGATGACCGCCGGGACGGCCAGCACGAGCGTCGCCGCGGTCAGGATCGCCGCGTCGATCAGCCAGGCCAACAGGCGCTCGCCGAACTCGGCAAGTCGGCGGCCGTCCGGAGCCAGACCCGCCGGCAGGTGGGTGGGCGGTACGCCGTACCCCGATGTGGGGGTGGCCGGGACCGACGGCGCTGGCGGCCCCGACGGCTGGACCCCCGGCTCTGGTGGTTGCGTCACGGGGTAAGTGTTACAGGTTCCCTCGACGCTCCTGCTCCCGCTCGATCGCC
>DASRRF010000703.1:0-4920 GCA_035695905.1 Micromonosporaceae bacterium
GGGGCGTTGCAGGTAGCCGTCGTCGATGGTGAGGAAGGCGATCCGCTGCGTGGTCGGGATCCGCTTCACCCACGCCGCCTCGCCCGGCTGGTGCGGCAGGGGGAGCTGCTCCGCGGGCGGCGCCGCAGGGAAGGTCGGCAGCCGGGCCAGGTACCACTCGATGGGGTGGGCCGGGACCGGCGGTTTGGTGGTGGGTGGCTGGCCGGGTTGGGTCTGCGAGCCGCCGGGCGACGGCTCCGTCGTGGTACCCGGTCCGGCCGGCCCTTCGCCGGGGCTCTGGCTGCCCGTACCGGCCACCGGCCGGCTCAGCGAACGCTGCCCGGAACCGCAACCCGCCACCGCGACCGCGAGCAGTACGGTGCTCGCCAGAAGCAGCACGTGGGCGGGCGCTCGACCGGGGTGAGGGCGCACCCGGCGAGCCTACCGCTTCCCACCTGGGCCGGATTCGCCAGGAAGTCCGTAGTGGTCCGGTGACACGTGGTCCACCAGACCGTCGGTGACCAGGCCTGCGAGCGCACGGTTGCGCTGTGCCGGGTCCGGCCACAACGCATCCAGCCGGCTACGCGGCACCGGGGTCCGTACCGCGCGCAGCTCGGCGAGCAGGATCCCGCGTACCTGCCGGTCGGTACCGGCGAACCGTTGCTGGCGGCGGCCCGGTGCACTCGCCGGTGGCGCACCGGCGGCCTGCCAGGCGCAGATACTCCACAGTGGACAATCGGGGCAGCGCGGGGCGCGGGCGGTGCAGACCACGGCACCGAGCTCCATGAACGCCACACTCGCCCGGGCGGCGACCGCCGGCTCGATGGGCAGCAGCGCTTCGACCGTGGCCAGATCGGCGGCGGTGGTCGCTGGGCCGGCGTCCGCCTCGCCGGCCACCGCGCGGGCCACCACCCGGCGTACGTTCGTGTCCACCACGGGGTACCGCTGGCCGTACGCGAAGGCGGCCACCGCGCGGGCGGTGTACGTACCGATGCCCGGCAGCCGGAGCAGCGCGTCGAGCCGGTCCGGCACCTCGCCGCCGGGCAGCTTCGCGATCGCCGTCGCGCACTCGTGCAGGCGCAGCGCGCGCCGCGGGTAGCCGAGCCGCCCCCAGGCCCGGATCGCCTCGGCCGGCGGATCCGCGGCCAGCGCGGCCGGCGTCGGCCAGCGGTCCAGCCAGTCCCGCCACGCCGGCAGCACCCGGGACACCGGGGTCTGCTGCAGCATCACCTCGCTGACCAGGATCGCCCACGGGCTGGCGGCCGGATCGCGCCACGGCAGGTCGCGGGCGTGTTCGCCGTACCACCGGACGGCGGCGTCAGCCAGCTCCGTGCCCATCGTCGGGCAGACTAACCCAGGTGACCGAACTCGCCATCACCGTGGTGGGCCAGGACCGGCCGGGCATCATCGCGGAGGTTTCCGGGGTGCTCGCCGATCTCGGCCTGAACCTCACCGACTCGACGATGACTCTGCTGCGGGGCCACTTCGCGATGACGCTGATCTGCACCGGGCTGGCCCGCCCGGAGCCGGTCGAGTCGGTGCTCGCCCCGCTCGGGTTGGCGGTGACCGTACGGGAGGTGGCGGAGGAGATCGCCGGCCCGCCGGCCGGACCGGGCTACCTGCTCACCGTGTACGGCGCCGACCGGCTCGGCATCGTCGCGGCGGTCACCCGGGCGCTGGCCGACGCCGGCGGCAACATCACCGATCTGACCACCCGGCTCGCCGGCGAGCTCTACCTGCTCGTCGCCGAGGTGGACCTTCCGTCCACTGTGGACGTACCGGCGCTGACGCGGGAGCTCTCGGTGATCGCGGGTTCGCTCGGGGTGGAGGCGAGCCTGCGCCCCGCCGAGCCCGAAGTCCTGTGAACGAGCGACCCGGCACGGTACGGCCGGTGATGCGCGCTCCCGACCCGGTGCTCAGCCGGCCCGCCGCCGGGGTCGACCCGGGCGATCCCGCGGTGGTCCAGCTCGCCGCGGACCTGGTGGCCACGATGCGGGCGTCCCCGGGTTGCGTCGGACTCGCCGCGCCGCAGATCGGGGTGGGCGCGGCGGTCTTCGTCGTGGACGTGTCGGGACATCCGAAGGCACGTACCAGCCATGGCTGTTTCGTCCTGTGCAATGCCCGGGTGGTTGAGGCGACCCAGTGGCACAAGGGCCGGGAGGGCTGCATGTCCGTCCCGGAGCTGACCGGTGACGTGCAGCGGGCCGGGCGGCTGGTGGTTGCCGGCGCGGTACCCGGATCCGCCGAGCCGGTCACCATCGGTACGGACGCGTTCGAGGCCCGGGCGCTGCAGCACGAGATCGATCACTGTGCCGGGCTGCTGTTCCTGGATCGGGTCGCCGGGGCGCACAGGGTGTTCGCCCGCCGGGTCTACCTCTGACCGCGGCCCCGAGCCGTGGCGCCGGCGGCCCTGCGGCGGCGACCTTGCGGCGGCGACCTTGCGGCGGCGAGTCGCCGTGGCGCCGGCGGCCGACCCCGATAGCGTGGGCACATCATGAGACTGACGGTCGGCCCCCTGCCTCCCGCCGTCTACTGGCGGCGCCGGGCGATCGTGCTCGGCGCGCTGTTGTTCGTCCTTTTCTTACTGGTCTACAAGTGCGGCGGTACGGACCCGTCGGGCGCCGCGGACAAGAAGACCGGCAGCGGCTCCACCGCCTCACCCAGCTCGACCGTCCTGGCTCCGGTGGAGACCGCGAGCGCGCAGCCGACCGCGAGCGCTCCGGCGAGCGCGCGCGCTACCGGCCCGTGCACCGATGCGGAGGTCGTGGTCACCATCAGCACCGAGGGCGGGAAGACCGAGTTCGTGCAAGGGACGTACGTCAAGATCTACCTAAAGATCAAGAACATTTCCACGCGTACCTGCAGCCGCGACCTCGGCGCGACCGCTCAGGAGCTGCGGATCGCGCAGGGCGCGGCGAAGATGTGGTCGTCGGACGACTGCGTGCAGAGCTCCGGGTCGGACGTCCGCGCGCTTCGGGCGGGCGAGCAGGTGGACCAGTTCAACGTGATGTGGAACGGCCGCGAGTCGACGAACTGTCAGACCAAGCCCCTGCCGCCGCCGGGCACGTACCAGGTGCTCGGCCGCTTCGGCACGAGGTGGAGCGACCCGATCCCGCTGATCGTGAAGCCCGGCAAGTAGGCGGGATCAGACGTACCGCTCCAGGATGGACGCCTCGGCCAGCCGGGACAGGCCCTCTCGGACGCCGCGGGCCCGCGCGTCGCCCACCCCGTCCACCGCCTGCAGGTCCTCGACCGTCGCCCCGAGCAGCCGCTGCAGGCTGCCGAAGTGGTCGACCAGCCGATCGACGACCGTCCCCGGCAGCCGGGGTACCTTCGCCAGCAACCGGAACCCGCGCGGCGAGACCGCCGCGTCCAGCGCATCCGTGGTACCCGGATAGCCCAGTGCCTTGCCGACCGCGACCAGGTCGATGAGGTCGGTCGCGGAGAGCCGGTCCAGGTCCTCCAGGGAGTCCTCCAGCCCGCGACCCTTGCGCCCGCTGGGCAGGTAGTCCCGGATCACCAGGGTACGGTCTGCATCGACGCCGGCCATCAGCTCGTCCAGCTGCAGGGCCAGCAACCGCCCATCGGTGCCGAGTTCGACGACGTACCCGGCGATCTCGTCGGCGATCCGGCGCACCATCTCCAGCCGCTGCACCACGGCGACCGCGTCCCGTACGGTCACCAGGTCCTCGATTTCCAGCGCGGACAGCGTCCCGGAAACCTCATCCAGCCGCATCTTGTACCGCTCAAGCGTCTGTAACGCCTGGTTCGCCCGGGACAGGATCTGCGCGGAGTCGTCGAGCACGTGCCGCTGGCCGCTGACGTACAGCCCGATGATCCGCATCGACTGGGACACCGAAATCACCGGGTACCCGGTCTGCTTGGCCACCCGCTCCGCGGTCCGGTGCCGGGTGCCCGACTCCTCCGACGGGATCGCCGGATCGGGCATCAGGTGTACGGCCGCACGGACAATCCGCGTACCGTCACTCGACAGCACCACCGCACCGTCCATCTTGCACAGTTCGCGCAGCCGGGTGGAGGAGAACTCCACGTCCAGCGGGAAGCCGCCGGTGCAGATGGTGTCCACGACGCGATCGTGCCCGAGCACGATGAGCGCACCGGTGCGGCCGCGCAGGATCCGCTCCAAGCCGTCGCGCAAAGCCGTGCCGGGCGCGACCAATGCGAGCGTCGCGCGGACCGGATCGCTGCGCTCCCCGGTGCCCGCCCAGCTGTTGTCGCGGTCCATCGGCACCCGCACAGTCTACGGACCGTCATCCGAGTAGCGCTGTTGCGGTCCGGTCGCGAAACCGTAAAGTGGCCCCGGTTCCCCGCTCCGTGATATTCGCCACGATGACAAGGCCTCAAGGAGACGGTAGGCAATGGCCGGTCCGGAAGGGATCGAATGGCGTCGCGGGCCCCGGTCCCGCGCGTGGGGAAGGCTTACGTGGTACGCCGTATTCGGCGGAGCCATCGTGGTTATCGCATATGTGCTGTTCGGCAACGAGCCGGCGCAGCTGGACTCCGGGCGCTCCAACCCGCTCGCGCGGATGCCTGCCGGAGTGGCCGCGCTCTTCGTGGCCGTGGCAACACCATTCGTACTCGCCCTCTTCCGGCGCCCCCTGGTCGCCGCGGACCACTACGCGCTGAGCGTCCGTCCGGGCATCCTTCGTACCCTGCTGCTGCCCTGGGCCAGGATCGTGGAGATCGCGGCCTACGGCGTACGGGAGGAGGCCTTCCTGCTGGTGCGCTGCCGCGATGGCGCGGACCGGCTCGGCGACCTGCCCCGGTGGTGGGACCGTACGGTGTTGCGCGCGGCGATGCGTGGCGAGCGGCAACCGCGCGGGAGCGGTCCGGTGGTGGCCGCCTACGACGTGGCCGTACGGATGGACGAGTTCGTCGGCGACCCGGCGGCACAGCTCGCCGCGCTCGCGGCCTACGCAC
>DASRRF010000704.1:0-4043 GCA_035695905.1 Micromonosporaceae bacterium
CCGGCCTCGGTCAGCGCGCCGGCCCGCTTGTACGCGTCCTCGCCGACCCCGACCCCGGCGGCCACCCGCAGCCGGCCGGCGCCGTCCTTCGTGGCGTTCGGGAACTGCTGGCTCTTCGCGAAGTCCTTGACCGTAATCAGGCCGCGTAGCCGCCCACCGGCGTCGACCAGCGGCAGCTTCTCCACCTTGTGCCGGCGCAGCAGGTCCAGCGCGTCGGCGGCGGACACGCCGACCGGCGCGGTGACCAGCGGCATGGGTGTCATGACATCCCGCACTAGCTCCGATTTGTCGGAAACAAACCGGATATCGCGGTTCGTCACGATCCCCACCAGCGCGCCGGTTCCGTCCACCACCGGCGCGCCCGAGATCCGGTAGCGCGCGCAGAGCGCGTCCACATCGCGCAGCGTGTCGTCCGGCCCGCAGGTGATCGGGTTGGTGACCATGCCCGCCTCGGACCGCTTCACGAGGTCCACCTGCAGCGCCTGCTCCTCTATGGCGAGGTTGCGGTGCAACACCCCGATGCCACCCTGCCGGGCCATCGCGATCGCCATCCGGGCCTCGGTGACCGTGTCCATCGCGCTGGACACCAACGGGATCGCGAGATCCACCCGCCTGGTCAGCCGGGTCGACGTGTCCACCTGGCCGGGGACCACGTCCGATTCGGCGGGCAGCAGCAAGACGTCGTCGAAGGTCAACCCGAGCGGGATGGCCTGCTCGGCGCCGGGCGTCCGCTCAGGGCTCAGCCGGTCCGCGTTCTCAGAGGTGGTCACGGTCCCCACGGGCAGATCCACTCATGCTCCTCGGGTATAGCCAGGCGAGATCAAGCGGCGTGGGCTTCATCGTACCCATGGGACCTGGGCCAGGGCCGCCGCCCGAGGTGGTTGGGGGATACCGTGGAGTCGTGCACGACGAGCCTGTGGATCCGTTCAGCGGTGATCCCGCCGACCCGAGCGCGGACCTCGACAACCTGGACGAGGCCGGGTCCGAGCCGCTGTCGGATGCGGAGCGCCAGGACGTGCTGGAGGATCTGGCGGACCTGGAAATCTACCAGGCGCTGCTGTCCCCGATCGGGGTACGCGGGCTGGTCATCGAGTGCGAGGACTGCCACGAACCGCACTACTTCGACTGGGATCTGTTGCGGGGCAACCTGAATCACCTGCTGTCGTCGGGCCGCCCGCGGGTGCACGAGCCGGCCTACGACCCGGACCCCGATCACTACGTGACCTGGGAATACGCGCGCGGTTATGCCGACGGCGTGCACGACGCGCTGGCCGAAGCGGCCGACGACACCGAGCGGACGTAGCCGGGTCAGGACACCAGACCGGTGCGGAAGCCGGAGGCGACCGCATGCGCCCGGTCGCGCGCGCCCAGCTTGCGGAACAGCCGGCGGGCGTGCGTCTTCACGGTGTCCTCGGAGACGTAGAGTTCGCGCCCGATCTCCGCGTTGCTCTTGCCGTCCGCCATCGCCCGCAACACCTGCAGCTCGCGCTCGGTGAGCACGGGTCGCCGGCCGGGTCCACGATTCGGCATGTCGCCGCGCTGTTGCGGGACCATCGTCGACGGGACCGTCGCGGTTGTCCCGTTCGCCGCACCGGTGCGGGGCGGCGTCGCGGCCGGCAGCGTCCGTGCGTCCGCCGCGGCGCCGTCGTGTGTCGGCTCAGCCTGCCCCTGGGGTACCGGCACAGCCGCCGCATCACCGTCCCGGCGGACCGGAACCGGCTCCGGCGGGCAGAGCAGCAGCAACGCCTTGGTCACCGAGCTGACCAGGTCCTGCCCGGTACCCCGGATCACCCCACGGGCCCCGGCCGCGATCGCCGCCGCCGCGGCGCGCGGCTCCTCCGCACCGAGCAGCACCAGCGTCGCCCGCGGCGCCCGGCTGAGCACGCGCCGGGTGAACGCGGCCGAGTCGGGCCGGGTGAGCGCCGTGTCCACGAGGACCACATCGGCCGGCCGCTCCGCGAGCCGGGCGAGTATCTCCACTTCGGACACGGCGGTCCGGACCGCGGCCGCGACACCCAACCGGGCGGCGCAAGCCGCGATCGTCTGTGCCGCCAGCGGCGTTCGCACGCAGACCAGCACGGTACGCAATGTGATCCCCCATCTCTTCCGAGGACCAATCCCCACGAGGTGAAGACCACCGAGTCGTCTGATCATTACGCACTTTCCGGTCATGGGTGTGAAAACACCTGAACTGCCGCGTCGGGTACCCGACTGTCCGCGGCCCGCGGTTTGGCGTCGCCGTGCGTGGGTATCAGCCCACGGTCGACATCCGTACGAGGTCGCGAGGAGGGCGTGGCGATGGCCAACGTACGCAGGCTGCCCGGTCCCGTCGCGGACATCTGGGACTGGCAGCGCCACGGGGCCTGCCGGGGGTGCGACAGCGCCCAGTTCTTTCACCCGGAAGGGGAGCGTGGCTCCTCCCGCAACCGCCGGGAGATCCAGGCGAAGGCGCTCTGCCACGACTGTCCGGTCCGGGCCGAATGCGCGGCACACGCGCTCAGCGTCCGCGAGCCGTACGGCGTGTGGGGCGGGTTCACCGAGGCCGAGCGGCTCCGGCTGCTCGCCACCGGCTGGGAGGACGTGGCCGACCGGCGCCTGACCAGGGTGGACGTACGCCGGCTGGAAGCGCGGCTCGGGTACCACCCGGCGCTGGCCAGCCGACAGGTCACCCGCGGACGGTGACCTCCATGGTGTCCCAGCCGGTCGCCCCGTCCGGGAAGATCGGGCGCTCCTCGCCCGGCTGAGTCTCGCCGGTCGCGTCGGTCGCGCGTACCTGCAGCGTGTGCCGTCCGGGCGCGGCGGGCCAGGCCCAGGACCACTGCCGCCACGTGTCGATCGAGACCGCGTCGGCCAGCGTCGCCTCGTGCCAGTCCCCGCGATCCACGCTGACCTCGACCTTGCCGATGCCGCGATGCTGCGCCCACGCGACCCCGGCCACGGTCACCTGGCCGGCGGGTACGTCCTTGCCGCGCCGCGGTACGTCGATCCGGGACTGCGTCTTGATCGGCCCCTGCTCCGCCCAGCCCCGGCGGATCCAGTACGCGTCGAACTCGGCGAACGTGGCGAGCTCCATGCTCACGATCCACTTACACGCGGACACGTACCCGTACAGCCCGGGTACCACCATCCGGACCGGGAACCCGTGCGCCACCGGTAGCGGCTCGCCGTTCATCCCGACCGCCAGGATCGCGTCGCGCCCGTCCTGCAGTACGGCGGTCGGCGTACCGCAGGTAAATCCGTCGGCAGACCGGCTGACCACCTGGTCGGCCCCGTCGCGCGGGCCGGCCTCATCGAGCAGGTCCTTGACGGGTACGCCGAGCCAGAGCGCGTTGCTGATCAGATCGCCGCCCACCTCGTTCGAGACGCAGCACAGCGTGATGTACCGCTCGACCATCGGCCGGGCCAGCAGCTGCGCGAACGTGAGTTCCAGCGGCTTGCGTACCCGCCCGGAGATCCGCAGCCGCCAGGAGTTCGGGTCCACCTGCGGGACCACCAGCGCGGTGTCGATCCGGTAGAAGTCGTCGTTGCCGGTGACGTACGGCGCGAGATCGGCGATGCGCAGGTCCGCCCCGGCGGGCGCGGCCGGCGCAGTGCTACTCGGCGCGGGCAGTACGACGTCGTCGCGCGCCGCGGCCACCCCGCGCCGGGTGCTCAGCTGGCGCCCGCCGAACCCCGCGACCATCGCGCCGCCGGTCACGAGCCCCACCTGGGCGAGGAACCGCCGGCGCGCCCCCGCGGCCGGAACCGCGTCGGGCTCGGTGGCTGGCTCGGTGGCCGCAGCCGCGGACGGCAGCAGCCAGCGCAGCGCGCCGAGCGCCGCCGCCGTACCGATCAGCGACGGGAGTGCCCAGGTCGCCGACGCCGCGGGCCGGCTGACCGCCGCGGCGACGCCGATCACCCCGAACGCGGCTATCCCGGCTGCGCCGTACCACCAATGTCGCAGCGTGAGGACGCCGATGAGGGCGGCGACCGCGGCCAGGAGCACGACGGTGCCAATCTGAAGCGCGATCTTGTCGTGCGTCCCGAAGAGGGAGATCGCGAAC
>DASRRF010000705.1:0-2876 GCA_035695905.1 Micromonosporaceae bacterium
CTGCCGCATGCCGCCGCCCATCCGCCTGCGGATCAGGCGGCCCTGCTCGATGCGCTCGGCCGAGGAGACCACCAGCGAGCCGGCCGGCGCACCGAGCCCCTTGGACAGGCACACCGCAACGGTCTCGAAGAGTCCACCGTAGACAGACACCGGTACGCCGTCCGCGATCGACGCGTGCCAGATCCGCGCCGCGTCGCAGTGCAGTGCGATGCCCGCACCGTCGGCGACCCGCCGCAGACCCTCCAGTGTGGACAGTGGAATCACCGCACCGCCACCGCGGTTGTGGGTTTGCTCGACCGCGATGGCGCGGGTCGGCACCGCGGTGTACCCGTCCGGGCGGATCATCCCGCTGACCACGTCAACGTCGATGTCCGCGCCGCAGGCCGGCCAGGTCCGGCTGGAGATCCCGCCGTACGCTGCGGCCGCACCGCCTTCGTACGTCAGGACGTGCGCGTCGGCGTCGCAGATCAGCTCGCTGCCGGCCGGCACCAGCAGCTGCACCGCGATCTGGTTGGCCATCGAGCCGGTCGGCGTGAACATGGCCGCCTCGTGCCCGAAGAGCGCCGCGATCTCGGCCTCCAGCGCGTTGACCGTGGGGTCCTCGCCGAACACGTCGTCGCCGACCTCGGCGCCGGCCATCGCCTCGCGCATCGCGGCGGTCGGCTTGGTCACCGTGTCGGATCGCAGGTCCACAATCCCGCGAGTCACGATCGCGTCAGCCACGCAGCATCTCCGCCACGAGGAAGGCGAGCTCCAGCGACTGCTGGGTGTTCAGCCGCGGGTCGCAGGCGGTCTCGTACCGCCCCGGCAGGTCGGCGTCCTCGATGGCCTGGGCACCGCCGAGGCATTCGGTGACGTTCTCACCGGTCAGCTCGACGTGCAACCCGCCCGGATGGGTTTCCAGCTGCCGGTGCACCTCGAAGTACCCCAGCACCTCGTCCACGATCCGGTCGAAGTGCCGGGTCTTGTAGCCGTTGGACGACTCGACCGTGTTGCCGTGCATCGGGTCGCACTGCCAGACCACCCGGTGCCCGGCCGCGGTGACCTTCTCCACGATCGGCGGCAGGGCGTCGCGGATCTTCTGGTTGCCCATCCGGCTGACCAGCGTGAGCCGGCCGGGGATGTTGTCCGGATTGAGCTTCTCGCACAGCTCGATGGCCAGCTCCGGGGTCGTGGTCGGGCCGAGCTTGACCCCGATCGGGTTGGCCAGTCGGGAAACGAAGTCCACGTGCGCCCCGTCGATCTGCTTGGTCCGCTCGCCGACCCAGAGGAAGTGCCCGGACAGCCCGTACGCCCGGCCGTGCGCGACCCGGGTGAGCGACCGGTCGTACTCCAGGGCCAGCGCCTCGTGCGAGCAGTACAGCGTGACCGTGCGCAGCGCCTCGTCGTCGGTCATCCCGCAGGCCTGGATGAACGCGAGCGCGCGGTCGATCTCGCGGGCGATCGCCTCGTACCGCTCGCCGGCCGGCGAGGTGCGTACGAAACCCTTGTTCCAGTCGTGCACCGCGTGCAGGTCGGCCATCCCGCCGCCGAGGTACGCCCGCAGCATGTTCATCGCGGCCGCGGCGTTGGCGTACGCCCGGATCATCCGCTGCGGGTCGGCGATCCGGGCCTCCGGCGTCGGCTCCAACGAATTAATCATGTCGCCGCGGTACGCGGGCAGCCCGAGCGCGTCGGTGTCCGCGGAGCGCGGCTTGGTGTACTGCCCACCCACCCGCGCCACCTTGACCACCGGCAGTGACGCCCCGTACGTCAGTACGACGGCCATCTGGAGCAGGGTGCGCGCGTTGGCGAGCAGGTGGCCCTCGGTGTTGTCGACGAACGTCTCGGCACAGTCGCCACCCTGCAGCAGGAACGCCTTGCCGTCGCAGACCAGCGCGAGCCGGTCGCGGAGCTGGTCCACCTCGTACGGCGCGACGATCGACGGCACCGCACCGAGCACCGCGCAGACCTCGTCCACCGGTGCGCCCGGCGGCCATGGCGGCATCTGCGCCCGGGGCAGCGTCCGCCAGTGGTCCAGGCCGAGCGCCTCCACCTCGGCGGAGCCGATCGTTGCCAGGCCGACCTCCAGGCCGGGATAGCGGAGCTGATGCCACTCGTGGCGCATGGCGAACAGCCTAAACCCGCTCCGGTACGGCTCCGCGCCCGGCCGTACAGCGGACTCACAGCCGGTTGTGACGCGACGCCGAGCCGGCGCACGGAGGCTGGTTCCATGGAGCGTAGTGATCGACGGATTGACAGACGTAAGGCCCTGGCCGGCCTCGGCACGGTCGGCCTCGGCACGTTGCTCGCCGCGTGCGCGGGCAAGGAACCGACGACCTCGGCCGCGGTACCGACCAGCACCGGCAGCATGGCCACCGTCCAGCCGCAGACCACCGCGTCGGCCACGGACCTCTTCGACAACGCCGGTACCTGCAC
The DNA here is from genome assembly GCA_035695905.1 of Micromonosporaceae bacterium. Classification (GTDB taxonomy): domain Bacteria; phylum Actinomycetota; class Actinomycetes; order Mycobacteriales; family Micromonosporaceae; genus EFPC-2. The sequence goes on from DASRRF010000705.1 coordinate 2,419, forward strand.
GATCACGGCCGAACAGACCGAGGGACCGTACTACTTCGATGTGGACGCGATCCGCAGCGACATCCGGGAGGACCGCGACGGCGTGCCGCTGCGGCTGGCCATCCGGGTGCAGCACGCCACCGCGTGTACGCCGATCTCGAACGCCGTGGTGGACATCTGGCACTGCGATGCCGGCGGGCTGTACTCCGGGTTCGAGAGCGCGTCTCAGGGTGGCCCGGGCGGCTCGCGTACGGATCAGAAGACCTACCTACGCGGTGCGCAGGTGACCAACGCGAACGGCGTGGTGGAGTTCACCACCGTCTATCCAGGCTGGTACCGCGGGCGGACCGTACACATCCACACCAAGGTCCACCTGACCACGAGCAGCGTGCTGACCACCCAGCTGTACTTCGACGAGAACGTCACCGCGGCGGTCTACCAGCAGAGCCCGTACAACAAGCACACCGGGCGGGACACGT
>DASRRF010000706.1:0-2663 GCA_035695905.1 Micromonosporaceae bacterium
GGCCACCCGGCTCTACCTGGTTGCTTCGATACCCCTGGCCGCAGCGGTGCTGGTTGCCGGGGTGGTAGCGATGACCGCGCTGCGCGCGCCGCGGCCGCGGGGCGGGGCAGCGCTCGCCGCGGCCGGTACGGCGCTGATCGCCGCGGGCATCGCCGGCCTGGCCGCCACGCTCTGCTACGGCCTCCCCGCGGTTTTGGGGTGGTGCGGTGTGGCGGCCGCGGTCGGCGTACTCACCCTCGCACTCGGTGCGCCGTTCACCGACCGGATGGCCGCCCGGCCGGACGAGTCGGAGACGATGCGTACCGGCCTGGCCGTACCGGTGTTCGCGGTGATGTCGATCGCTGTGGCGTCGATCTATACGATGTCCACGAATGGCCCGCTGGACACGGTTTCGGTGGTGGTCGGGCTGATCGACGGCGTGGCGTTGCTGGCCCGGCAGTCGCTGGCCGTCTACGACGCCCGGCGGGCGAACGCGCGGCTGGCCCAGAGCGAGGCGCAGTGGCGGGATCTCGCGCACACCGATCCGCTGACCGGGCTGGCGAACCGCCGGGAGCTGTTGCGGGTGCTCTACGAACGGGCGGTCGGCGGGCCGTCCTGCGTACTGCTCGCGCTGGATCTGGATGGCTTCAAGAACATCAATGACATGCGCGGCCACGACGTCGGCGACGCCGTACTGGTCGAGGTCGGCCACCGGCTGCGCGCGCATCTGCGCGACGGCGATCTCGCCGCGCGGCTCGGCGGCGACGAGTTCGCGGTGCTCATGTGGATCCGGGCGGCCGAGGCGACCCGGGTGGCGCGCCGGCTGCTGGACATCCTCGGCAAGCCGTACGTCCAGGCGAAGGGCACCGTGTTCCTGTCCACGAGCATCGGGATCGCCGGCTGCCGGACCGCGACCACCGTACCCGGCCTGCTCCGCAACGCCGACCTTGCGCTGCGCCACGCCAAGCAGCGCGGCAAGGCCCGGGTCGAGCAGTACGACGCGCACTACGACGCGATGCTGCGCCGGCGTACCACGGTCGAGCAGGAACTGCGCGGCGCGATCGAGCGCGACGAGCTGTACCTCGCGTTCCAGCCGGTCGTCGCGCTGCCCTCGGTACGGCCGGTCGGCGCGGAGGCGTTGCTGCGCTGGCAGCATCCGGAGCTGGGACCGATCGCGCCGACCGAGTTCATCCCGGTCGCCGAGGAGGCCGGGCTGGTCGGCCGGCTGGACCTGTGGGTCCTGCACCAGGCCTGCCACCAGCTCTCCCGATGGCTGGCGGACGGCCACGACGTCTGGGTCTCGGTGAACGTCTCGGTACGCGAGCTGCACGCGCCGGACTACGTGGCACAGGTTGCCGAGGTGCTGCGGGCGCACCGGGTACCCGCACAGCGGCTGGTGCTGGAGGTGACCGAGCACGCCGTCGCCACCGATGTGGAACAGCTGGTCGGCCGGCTCGGCGAGCTGCGCGACAGCGGCGTACGGGTGGCGCTGGACGACTTCGGTGCCGGGTATTCGTCGCTGTTGCAGCTGCACCGGCTGCCGGTGGACATCCTCAAGATCGACCGTGGGCTGCTGGTCGAGCCCCCGCTGGAGCCGACGGGCACCGCGGCGCCGCTGGTCGACGTCGCGGTCCGGTTGGGCCAGCGGCTCGGGCTCTCGGTCATCGCCGAGGGCGTGGAGGAGGTGGCGCAGCGCCGGCTGCTGGAGGACGCCGGCTGCCCATACGCCCAAGGAATGTTGTTCGGTCGGGCCATGCCCGCCGAACACGTCGAGGCCATGCTCGCGGCCGCGGCCCCACGGCCCGCGGCTCTGCCCGCCGCGCCACCGCGCGCGCTGCCTCAGAAACCGCCGCGGCGCGCCCATAATGTGGGACCAGTTGACTCAGGGCGTGAGATGCGTCAGGCTTAGCACGTGCCATGCATCTGGTCCGCGCGAGTACTTATCTAGGCGCACTCTCCGCCCGAGAGTGCGCAGCCCCGTGCATCATGCACGCGGGCTTTTTTGTTGCCCAGACTCCGCAAGACTAAGACAGGCCAAGGCTCCCTAGACAGGCAGAAGGCGATCGTGATGACCCGACCGACTCCAGAAGTCCTCGCGCACCGGCCACCCGGGCCGGCGGCGGCCGTGCGGAGCAACCCCGAGCCGCCGGTACCGGCGATCCCGCCGCGGGTCGCCGAGACGCCGACCACCGGCGCGGGCGCGCTGGTGAAGGCGCTGGAGGCGCTCGGCGTCGAGGTAGCCTTCGGCATCCCTGGCGGGGCCATCCTGCCGGCGTACGACCCGCTGTTCGACTCGTCGGTCCGGCACATCCTGGTCCGCCACGAGCAGGGCGCGGGACACGCCGCCACCGGGTACGCGCAGGCCACCGGCAAGGTCGGCGTCTGCATCGCGACCTCCGGCCCGGGCGCGACGAACCTGGTCACGCCGATCGCCGACGCGTACATGGACTCGGTCGGGATCGTGGCGATCACCGGCCAGGTGCCGCGTGGCGCGATCGGCTCGGACGCCTTCCAGGAGGCGGATATCCAGGGCATCACGCTGCCGATTACCAAGCACAACTACCTGGTCCAGTCGCCGGACGACATCCCGCGGGTCATTGCCGAGGCGTTCCACATCGCCCGCACCGGTCGGCCCGGTCCGGTGCTGGTCGACCTGCCCAAGGACGTGCTGCAGGCGCAGACGA
>DASRRF010000707.1:0-7632 GCA_035695905.1 Micromonosporaceae bacterium
CCCAGTCAAGACCGATGAGGCCGGGCTCGGTGGCGAAGCGGCGGAACATTGCTAGATCGTCCTCGACCAGCGGCCGCAGCCGGATGGAGAGTTCATTCACCACATCACCCATCGACAAAATACCTCGACGCCTCGGCGGCGTCCTACGCCGTGGGACGGTACCCGTTCACGGTGACGGACGCCTTCGCCGGTTCCTCCCGGTAACCGGCGGCCTGCAACGCGAAGAGCCGGGCGTACGTCCGGCCGCCGGCGAGCAGCTCGTCGTGGCGGCCGGACTCGACGATCCGCCCCCGATCGAGCACGTGGATCACGTCGGCGTCGCGCAGCGTACTGAGCCGGTGCGAGATCAGCAGGCTGGTCCGCCCGACCCGGAGCTGGCGCAGCCCGGAGTGCACCTCGGCCTCGGCCTCCGCGTCCAGGCCGGCGCTCGGCTCGTCGAGGATCATCAGGTCGGCGTCGTGCCGCAGGAACGCCCGGGCGAGCGCGACCCGCTGCCACTGCCCACCGGAGAGCAGGCCGGCCGCGTCGTCGTCACAGTCCGGGTCGAACATCCGGCTCAGCAGCGTACGGTAGCCGGCCGGCAGCTCAGCGAGCGCGTCGTCGACGCCGGCCGTGCGGGCCGCCGCCCGGATCGCGCCGAGATCGTCGAGGGCGGGGAGCCGGCCCACGCCGATGTTCTCCGCCGCGGTCAGGTCGTACTCCATGAAATCCTGGAACACCGCGCCGATCCGGGCGCGGAGCACGGCCGGATCGATCTCGCGGATGTCCACGCCATCCCACCGGATCGAGCCGGACGCCGGCTCGTACATGCGGGTCAGCAGCTTGACGATCGTGCTCTTGCCGGCGCCGTTGCGGCCGACCAGGCCGACCGTGGCGCCGGCCGGGATCGTCAGGTCGACCCCGCGCAGCGCCCACGGCTCGCCGTCGCGGTAGCGGAACCAGACGTCGCGCAGCTCGATGCCCTGTTGTAACGGCGCGGCGGCACGCTCGCCGGTACCCCCGGGTAGGTTCGGCTCGTCGATCACGTCCTGGTAGTGCCCGAACAACAGCAGTCCCTGGTACGCAAGTGCAGCCGCCGATGCCGCGCCGCCGATCGCGACGTACGCCGAGCCGACCCCGGTGAGGAACACCGACACGTCGCCGATCGTCAGCAACCCGCGCATCGCCTGGTACGCCGCGATGGCCGTGCCGGCGACGGTGACCGCGGCGCCGACGAGGTCGAGCGCGGCCTCGACCCGCAGCGCCCGGGTGGCCATCGCGGCCTCCGCCGCATGGGCCGCCCGGAGCTGGCCGAGCAGCCGGCCGTGCAGCCAGCTACCCAGACCGAACAGCCGTACCTCCTTGGCCGCCCGCGCCTCGGTCAGCATCCGGTTGAAGAAGGTCTGCCGGCGGATGAGCGGCATGATGTCCTCGGTCAGCGCCGCGCGGCGACGGCTCAACGACGCTTGCAACACCACGGTCGGTGCGCCGGCCACGAGTAGCAGGAGCACGACCGGCGGCCAGATCACGAAGAGGATGGCCAGCAGGCAGACTGTGGACACCGTCGCGCGTACCAGGGTCACCGCGGCGCCGACCAGCTCCTCGGGGGTACGCTCACCGGCCTCCTCGGCCAGCCGGAGCCGGTCGATCCGCCCCGGGTCCTCGAAGCGCGCCAGCCCGACATCCGCGTTGACCCGCCGGAACAGCCGGTCTTGCACCGCGAGCTGGATGGCCCGGCGCAGGTACGCGGTCACGTACGCGTCGACGCTCTGCCGGATGCCGAGCAGCATCCCCGCCGCGGCCAGCCCGACCGCGCCCGCGGCGACCCGGCCGGGCACCGCGGCGTCGCCGCGGGCCAGCTCGTCGAGGACCACCTTGAGGCTCCAGGCGGCGACCGCCGGCAGTACGCCCTCGGCCACCGCCAGCGCGAGCATGCCGGCGGTGGCGCGCGGCGCCGCGGAGAAGGCCAGCGCGGCGACCGCCCGGATCCGCCTTCTCACGCACGTACGCCGAGGTCAAGCTGGTCGAGGCGGTGACTTGCGGCCCGGACAACGCCGTCGCCCACGATCAGCGCGGCGGGGAAGCCCCGCACCCCGAAGCGGGCCGGCAGACCGGTGTACGAGACCTCCTCGACGACCCGGGCCAGCGGCTCCAGCTCGGCGACGAGCGCGGCCCGTTCGGCGGGTTGCCCGATGACCACCGCGATCGGCCGCGGGTCACCGTACCGCCGAAGCTCCCGCAACGTCGACACCGCGTCGAAGCAGGACGGGCAGGTCCCGTCGACGAACAGCACCAGCACGTCCGGCCCGGCCAGGTCGGCCGTACTCACCCGGCCGCCGTCGGTCGTGACGGCCTCGAACTCGGGCATCGGTTCGCCCGTCACCGGCAGGTCGAAGTCGGACGTACCCAGCAACGCGATCTGCTCCTGGAGCAGGCGCAGGCGCCGGACGGCGAGCAGCGCGAGGCCCAGCGCGGCCACGGCCACGGCGCCGATCAGGATGACCGCCGCCGACAGGAACTGGATCATGGTTGCCCCTTCCGGGAGAGCGCCGGGCCGACGATGTCGTCCCAGTACACGACCATCAGCGTGGACAGTGCGGCCGCCGCCACGGCACCGGCAAACCCCACCGGATGCGCGCCCGGTACGGCACCACGTGCGGTGGCTGCTGCGGCGACGGCCGCGGCCGTGAGCACGGCGTTGCGGACCACGTGGTCACGGCCCAAACGGCGCCCGCGTCCGCCGAAACAGCGGCAGGTGGCGGTGCTGCCACGGCTGACCGCGCGACCGGTGCCCGCGGTGAGCACCGCGAACAATCCGACGGCGAGCAGGGATCCGGGCAATGCGGTCGGTCGCCACGGGACGAGCGCGGCCACCGCGAACTCCGTGCCGACCACGAACCCGCCCACAGTCGGGACCGCGCGTGGCGGTACGCCAACGTCGGTCAGCATCCGGGCGAACGCACGGACCGACCGACGCCCCCCGAGCTTGCCGACCGCCGCTACCAGACAGACCGCGGCCAGCGTCAGCCGCAGTGCCAGGGCGAAGTACCCCACGAGCGGGCTGATGCTGTCAGCAGCAGCTGCCGCCGCAGCAGCCGATTGACTCCCATGAGCCGTAGTGCGCTGGGCAGCAGCACACCCGCCGCCGCTGCCAGATCTTGCAGGAGCCGACGGTGATACACCGGTACTGGTAGCTGCAATCCACAGGTCCTCCCTTTGATAGCGGTGTGCCGCACAGCGTGCCGCCCGGGGTTCATGGATTGCGTATGCGATCTGTATGGGTGTCCAGCCGGTGGATGAGATCGGCGAGCAGCGCCCGGTCCCGCGCTGGCTCGAACGGATCGGGATGGGTCAGCCGCAGGTCGCGTACGAGGTCCGCCTCCAGGCGCGCCGCCGCGAGGTTGCCCGTGTCCAGCAGGGTGGCGGCGAGGACCGTACGGGTTGCCGCCTCGCCGTGGCGGTCGTCCATCTCGGCCCGCAGTACCAGCGCCGCGCGCAGATGGCGCAGCGCATCGCCGTACTCCCCCAGGCGGCGACCGGCCTCACCCAGCTGCGTCAGCGCCTCCGCCTGGGCGTACCGGTCGCCGGCCGCGCGCAGCTCGGCGACCGCCACGCCGAGGCGCAGCGCCGCGGCCCGGGTATCGCCGTGGTCGAGCAGGACCTCGCCGAGGTTGAGCAGCGTCACCCCCTCGCCGTACCGGTCGCCCAGCTCGACGCGTACCGCGAGCGCCCGCTCCAGGAAGCTCACCGCCCGGGTACGCTCGCCCATCTCCTTGTACACCTCACCGATGTTGTTGAGCAGGACGGCCACGTTGTCGGTACGGGCGTCGCCGTGCCGGGCCAGCGCCTGCTCGTACACCGCCAATGCCTCGGGAAAGCGCTGCTGCAACCGGTGGATGACCCCGATGTTGTTGCGCGCGCGGCTGGCCCCGCTCTCCTCGCCGGCCGCCTCGAACAGCGCCAGCCCGCGTTCGACCTGGTCGAGTGCGTCGTCGAAGCGCCGGATCGACAGGTACGCCACGCCGAGGCACTGCCGTACCGCCGCTTCTTCGAGCGGGGAGCCGGTGGCGGTCACGCTCGGCAGGCCGTAGCGGCATGCCTCGGCCTGCTCCACGTACCTGCCGCGCAGGGTGCAGTAGCCGCTGACGAGGTACGCGATCTGCCAGGCCGCCTCCGGCCGGCCGTACTCGGCGGCGCACCGGGCGACCGCGATCGCGCCGGCCAGCTCGGCATCCAGCCAGGCCAGTGCCGCATGGCGGTCACCGGGTGGCGTGGTGCCGGCGGGCGCCACGACATCGAGCCGCACCCGCTGCCGATCCGGGGTGATGAGCCGGTTCGCCGCCGCGGCGCCGGCCAGCACGTAGTCGATGAGCCGATCCATGGCGCGGGCCCGGCTGGCCGGCGGCTCATCCGCCAGCGCCTGGTCGTACGCGTAGGACCGGACCAGGTCGTGCGCGCCGTACCGGCCGCCGCCGGACTCGACCAGCAGGTGCAGGCCGGCCAGCTCGTCGAGGGCCGCCCGGGCGGCCGCGGCCGGCAGTCCGGACATCGCCACCGCGTGGTCGAGCCCCAGGTGGCGGTACGGGGTTAGGGCGAACAGCCGGAACAGCCGGGCCGCGTCCGGCGAGAGATCCGCGTACGTGGAGCCGAAGGCCTTGCGTACGCCCAGCGACCCACCCTCCAGCGTCAGCTCGGCGATGCGGTCCGGCCGGCTGGTGAGTCGGGCGACGAAGTCTGCCGCGGCCCCGTCCGGACGGTTGACCAGCCTGGCCGCGACGATCCGCAGCGCCAGCGGGAAGTCGCCGCAGCCGTCGGCGAGGCGGGCGGCGAGCTCAGGCTCCGGACCGTGCGACCCGGCCACTGTCCTCAGTAGACGGACGCTGTCGTCGCGCGGCAGCGGGCCGAGGATGAGCTGGTGGGTACGGGCGCTCGCGGCGAGCGCGTCCAACCGCCGCCGGCTGGTCACCACCACGTCGCACGTGGCACTGCCCGGAAGCAGCGCGACGACCTGCTCGGAGGAGGCCGCGTTGTCCAGCAGTACAAGGATTCTCCGGTCGTCGCTCAACGAGCGGAACAGGCCGGCCAGCTCGATCGGCTCGGCCGGGCAGCGTTCGGGCGGGACACCCAGCCCACAGACGAGGTGGCGCAACGCGTCGGCCACCGGCAGCGCGGTGTCGCGCCGGTGACCGCGCAGATCGAGGAACAGCTGACCATCCGGGTACTTCCCGCGGCGACCGTGCGCCCAGCGCAGAGCGAGCGCCGTCTTGCCGACCCCGGCCGGACCGCTGATGACCAGAATCGGTCGGGCGGCGTCACCGGCCGGATCGACCGCGTCGAGCTCGGTCAGCTCGTGGTCGCGGCCGATGAAGTGACCGGACTCCGGCGGCAGTTGGGCGGGTCTGACAATCGGGCTGGCCAGCGGGGCCGGGTCGGGCGGATCCAGGTCCGCGTGGCCGCGCAGGATCGCGGTCTCCACCGCGAGCACCTCGCCGCCGGGGTCGAGGCCGTGCTCCTCGGCCAGAATCTCGCGCAGGCGCCGTACCACCATAAGGGCCTCGGCGGTACGGCCGGACCGGTGCAGCGCGAGCGCCAGATGCTGGCACATGCGCTCCCGCAACGGATGCTGCCGTACCAGTTCGGTGAGCATGGGGATCAGCTCGGCGTGCCGCCCGAGCGCGAGCTCGGCGGCGGCCAGCTCCTCCGTCGCGGCCAGGCGCTGCTCCTCCAGCCGGCCGCGGCTGGCGTCCACAAAGAAGCCGACGGCTCCGGTCAGCGCCGCTCCCCGCCAGCGCCCGAGCGCGCCGCGCAGCCCGCGGGCCGCCTCCTCCTGGTCCTGCCACGCCATCGCCCGCCGGGCACTGTCCACATCGGAACGGAACGCGATCAGGTCGAGACAGTCCGGCGCGGTGGCCAGCAGGTAGCCGGCCGGCCTGGTCGCCAGCAGGTCGGCCGCGTCCGCTTGGCCGAGTACGCCGCGCAACGCCGCCACCGCGGCGCGAACCTGGGCGCGGGCGGTGGCGGGTGGAGTCGGCCCCCACAGCCCTTCGACGATCTGCTGGTGCCCGACCACCTCGTTGGCGTGCAGCAGCAGCAGGGCGAGCAGTCCCCGGCGCAGGGCGCCCGGCACCGGGAGCGCGACGTCCCCGGCTACCACCTCCACCGGCCCGAGCACGGCGAAGCGGACGGCCTGGTCGGTCACGCTCACAGCCTCGGGATGACCGGGAGGGGAGTTCGTCCCACCCGCCCGACGATAGGTCATCCGATCTACCCCACCTGTCCGGCGACCCCACGCCGGTCGCTGAGCAGGTCGACCAACGTGGCCAGGTCGATCATCCCGCCGGACACCACGCAGACAACCGGCCCCGATCCGTCCTCCGCCGCGGCCAGGGCGCACGCGACCGGGGTGGCGCCAGCGCCCTCGGCAACCACCTTGGCGCGCTCGACCAGCAGCCGTACCGCGGCGGCAACCTCCTCCACCGCAGCCACACGCGAGCCGATGGCCAACTCCATCGCGTGCGCGAACATGCCGGCGAACACCGCTGGACCGCCGATTCCGTCCACAAAGGACGGTGTGTTGGCCACGGTGACCGGTACGCCGGCGGCCAGTGACGCGGCGTACGGTGCGGCGGTGGCGACCTCGGCCGCGAACACCCGGGCCCGCGGCGCGGCATCCCGCAGCGCGGTCGCGATGCCGCAGCTCAGACCGCCGCCACCCCACGGAACGAGAACCGTCGCCACATCGGGCAGGTCCTCGGCGATTTCCAGGCCGATCGTGGCGTTGCCGGCCATCACCATCGGGTCGTCGAAGGCGTGCACGAACAGGCCGGGTACGCCATCCATGCCCCGGTCCTGGAACGCCTGCCACCACTGCTCCGAGGTGACCCGCATGACGGTCGCGCCGTACGCCTCGATCGCCGCGACCTTGGCCGCCGGGGCGGTGGACGGCACGATCACGGTGCACCCGACGCCGAGCCGGGCCGCCATCCACGCGGCACCCTGGCCCATGTTGCCCGCCGACGCGGTCACCACGCCGCCGGCCAGCTCGGCGGGGTCGACCGAGGTCAGCAGCGCCGCCGCTCCGCGAATCTTGAACGAGCCGATCGGTTGCAGGTTCTCCAGCTTCAGGTAGGTGTCCTGGCCGGTCGGCACGTTAAGGCGGACCAGCGGCGTGCGGATCGCGATGCCGGCGATCGCCTTGCGGGCGGCATGGATCTGCTCGAACGTCGGAAGCATGCGCCTATCCTGCCAGCATGCTGGTACTCAACCGGGTCCACATCGAGGCCCTGCTCGACCTGGACGCGCTCATCGACGCCCTGGCCGCGGCGATGGCCGACCTCAGCGCCGGGCGCGCCTCGGTGCCGCCGAGGATCGCCGCGTTCGTGCCGGAGCACGACGGGCTGCTGGCCGCGATGCCGGGCTACGTACCCTCGCTCGGTGTACTGATCAGCAAGCTGGTCACGGTGTTTCCGGGCAACGCCGGTACGCCGCTGCCGACGCACCAGGCCGTGATCGCCACGTTCGACCCGCGGACCGGCCGGGCCACCGCGCTGCTGGACGGGACCGCGATCACCGCGATCCGCACCGGTGCCGGCTCGGCCCTGTCGGCCCGGCTGCTGGCCCGGGAGGATTCGGCGGTACTGGCCATCCTCGGCA